>CAJWJW010000194.1 GCA_913041775.1 uncultured Flavobacteriales bacterium | reverse complement strand
AAGATTCAAAAAAAGCTCACGATACAAAACGTTTTGCTAGACCTGTAAATACAGGATCTAATCACACCGTTTTATTATTAGATACTGCTTGGGGTGAATTAATGCCTGAAGTAGGTGACGAAATTGCTGCTTATGATGTTGAAGGTAACATGGTGTCTAGTATTGTTTATATCGGTCATCATACCGGTTTAGCACTTTGGGGCGACGATGAATATACAACTGAGAAAGAAGGACTTTCAAAAGGAGAAGTTTTTAGCCTTAAATGGTGGAAGAAATCTTCAAATGAAATGCTTTCTTTAAATATGAATTCTTTTGAGAGAGGTTCAAGTAGTTACAATAAAGATGCTTTAACTGTAATTTCTAGTATTTCGGTAAACCAACATTTGGTGCAAGAAATGGAGCTTTTTCAAAATGTTCCTAACCCAGTATCAGATTTCACAGAAATTAGTTTCTACCTTCCTAGCTCTTCTAAAGTAAGATTAAGTTTACATAATAATTTAGGACAAGAGATAATGGTGCTAACAGATACTAAATTTGAGTCTGGTTCGCATAAAGTTGCTATGGAATCTGCTTCAATTATGCCAGGTGTATATTTCTACAAAATGGTAAGTGGAAAAGAAAAAATTACTAAACAAATGACGGTTGTAAAATAATTGTCTTTTAAAATATTAAAAATGCCGTCTATTTTAGACGGCATTTTTTATTTAAACCTTTTATAAGTAGAATTAAGTTTCACATATTTCTCTCATCGCTTAATTTGTCTATTTTTGTGAGTCTATATTAAAAATCGATATGTTTAAAAAGCTTTTTGTTACCATTATAATTAGCCTAGTTTTTACCCTAGGATCTCAAGCCCAAGAAACGCATGATGTAAAAAGAGGTGAAACTCTTTACAGTGTTTCGCAATCTTACGGTGTTTCTATTAGCGAGATTGTTAAAGCCAATCCTAATGCGAAGAGAGGACTTAGAAGAGGGATGAATATTGTGATTCCTATTATTCATGAATCGATTGATACTGTCGTGTATTTTATGCACGATTTACGTCCCCTAGAATCATTTTATTCTATTAAAAATAAATTTGGAATCTCGGAGCAAGTGCTTCTAGAATTCAACCCTTTCTTATCTGATGGTTTCCGTTCTGGTATGCGTATAAAAATACCCCAGTTTGATGTCGTAGATGTAAGTGAGAAGATAGAATTTATTGAAGAGGAGATAGCGGAAGACTTTTTAGAAGACTTAAAAGGCAGAAAAAATAAGTTTAAACAAAAAGAAACGTACAATGTGGCTTTTATGCTGCCTCTTTATTTAGATAGAAATGATCGTATTGAAGCTCTTCAAGATTTAAATAAAGCAGATGAGATTTATAAGAAAACACTCTTTGCTTTAGACTTTTATTCAGGTGCTAAAATTGCCATAGACAGTTTAAATAAAGCTGGAATGTCTGTTAATGTACATGTGTACGATACTAAAAATGATACGCAAGAGACTTATGATCTAGTAACTCAAAAAGAATTCGATGACATGGATATTGTTATTGGACCTTTTTATGCTAAAAACTATAAAATTGCTGCAGAGATACTTAGTCGTAGAGGGATTCCTACCGTAGCTCCTTTATCCACCAAAGGGAACCTATTAGAAGATATATCTAACGCTTTCCAAGTAATCCCTACTAAAAAACGACAGGTAAGTTATATGTCTGAGTTTATTGCTGCTAACTATGCCGACCAAAATATTATGGTAGTTCGTAGAGATTCTACAGACAATGTAAAATACAAAGAATGGATGTTGTCTGCATTAGACTTAGATTCTTTGCCCAATTATAGAGAAGTATTGGTTGATAAGAATAAATCTGTAATAGATTCTATTTACCATGAGCTAGACACTTTAGCTGAGACGAATGTAATTTTAGTTCCATCTACAGAAAAAGATTTTGTAACCGATTTATTAACCAAGTTAAACGCTTCTAGAGATACTAGTATCGTTGTTTTTGGAATGCCAGAATGGTATTCGTTTAAAGACCTAGACTACGAGTATT
>CAJWJW010000193.1 GCA_913041775.1 uncultured Flavobacteriales bacterium | reverse complement strand
TAATGTTCCATTTAAAAGTGGAATTCTTACCAAATTTTTCTTAGCGTCTTCTATTGCTTTTGCAATAGCAGATGCTACATCTTTAGATTTTCCTAATCCATGACCTACAACACCGTTACCATCACCAACAACTACAATGGCAGAAAATCCGAAGGCTCTACCACCTTTTGTTACTTTTGTTACACGCTGTACTCCTACAAGTCTATCAACAAGCTCTAATCCGCTTGGTTTAACTCTTTCTATGTTTTTATATTTATTATACATACTATAGACTTATTAAAATTTTAAACCACCTTCTCTGGCAGCTTCTGCTAATACTTTTACTCTACCATGATATAAATATCCATTTCTGTCAAAAGCAACAGTAGCTATACCGGCTTTAGTTGCTAGTTCAGCTATTGATTTACCGACAGCTGCAGCAGCTTCTTGTTTGGTGCTTGCTTTGATCTCTTTATTTCTTGATGAAACTGAAGCAATTGTTTCTCCGTTTACATCGTTAACTAATTGAGCATAAATTTCTTTATTACTTCTAAAAACAGACAATCTTGGTTTAACTGATGTTCCTGAAATAATTTTTCTAATTCTATGCTTAATTCTAATTCTTCTTTGAAGCTTTGATAATGCCATAACTATAATAAATTATGCAGATTTACCTGCTTTTCTTCTTAATACTTCTCCTACAAACTTAACTCCTTTACCTTTATAAGGTTCTGGACTACGGAAACCGCGAATTTTCGCAGCAACTTGACCGACCAATTGTTTATCGTATGAAAACAATTTAACGATTGGGTTTTTTCCTTTTTCAGAAATGGTTTCAAGTTTTACCTCTGGAGCTAATTCTAGAACAATATTATGAGAATAACCTAAAGCTAAATCTAATTTTTGTCCTTGGTTTGATGCTCTATAACCTACACCGACTAATTCTAATTCTTTAGTCCAACCTTTACTAACTCCTTCAATCATATTAGCAAATAGAGCTCTCATTAAACCATGTTGTGCTTTATGGTTTTTACTTTCTGTTTCTCTATCTAAAAATATTGTGGCATTTTCAATTTTTACAGTAATTCCTTCTGAAATAGTTTGAGTTAACTCACCCAATTTCCCTTTGACTGTAATACTATTTTCATTTATGTTTACATCTACACCTTGTGGAATGTTAACCGGATTTTTTCCTATTCTACTCATATTCTAAGGCTTAATGAACGTAACATAAAACTTCTCCTCCAACATTCTCTGTGATTGCTTTTTTATTAGTCATCACACCTTTAGAAGTTGAAACAATAGCGATTCCGAGCCCGTTTAATACTCTTGGCATTTCATTCGCGCCAACATATTTACGTAAACCTGGTGTACTAATTCTTTGAATCTTTCTGATTACTGACTCTTTTGTGTCCTTGTCATATTTTAAGGCAATTTTGATTGTTCCTTGAACAGAACTATCATTAAATTGATAACTTAAAACATATCCTTGGTCGAACAAAATTTTAGTCATTTCCTTCTTCAAGTTTGAAGCTGGAATTTCTACTACTCTGTGTCCTGCAGAAATTGCATTTCTAACTCTCGTTAGATAATCTGCGATTGGATCTGTATACATATTTATTTAAATTTCGATTACGGTTTTCAACTACCTCTATTTACCTACAGATTACTCTGTGATAACTGAACCTATAATCAGTTAATTTTATTTTTACTCAAAAATTAAGAGCATGCAAAAGTACACATTCTATTTCTATTTTTGAGATTTATCTTAGTTTTCTACCAGCTTGCTTTTCTAACACCTGGTATTAAGCCTTGATTTGCCATTTCACGGAATGTAACACGAGATAAACCAAACTGACGCATATATCCTTTTGGACGACCAGTTAATTTACATCTGTTATGCATTCTTACTGGAGATGCATTTTTTGGTAATTTTTGCAAAGCCTGATAATCTCCAGCTTCTTTTAAAGCTTTTCTTTTTTCAGCGTATTTTGCAACTATACTTGCTCTTTTACGTTCTCGAGCTTTCATTGATTCTTTAGCCATCTCTTAATTTTTTTTGAATGGTAAACCTA
>CAJWJW010000192.1 GCA_913041775.1 uncultured Flavobacteriales bacterium | reverse complement strand
TTTGTGGAGAAACACCTTGCGCTTGTGAAAGACCACCAGAAGAAGCTTGTCCAGAATGCGATAATACTCCATGTGTTTGTGATACACCACCAAGAGCGATGATACGCGTTCGTCTTTCTGAAAATCAAGTGAGAGAGATAGATTCTATGGTTAAAACATCTTTTTGGAGTCCATCAGGTAAACCAATTTCTTCTACAGAGTTTATAGCACAGTTGTTTGGAGACATTCCTTCATTTTTCAATGATGAAGAACAATTACGTTCACTTTGGAGTTTGCCAAGTACGCGTAAGAACCTGCTAGCAGAGCTAAGCGAAAAAGGCTATACAAACGGTCAGTTAGAAGATTTAAGGCATCTTATTCATGGAGAAGATAGCGACCTTTTTGATGTATTAAGTTATGTAGCATACCACAAAGAGTTGGTTCCAAGACTAGAAAGAGCAAGTAGGGCAAGAGTTCAAATGAATACCTATAATCCAAAGCAACAAGAGTTTTTAAACTTTGTGCTAGACCAATATGTTAGAGAAGGAGTTGATGAGCTAGACGATTCTAAACTTCCTGACTTATTGGAATTAAAATACAAAGCCATTGCAGATGCGAAACGAGAATTAGGTGCTATAAAAACAATTAGAGATACCTTTATTGGGTTTCAAGAACATTTGTATGGAGCAAGAGCAATTTAGTATTCAGGTTAATTTAAAATATGCATAACTGTGCCAAACAGCACCTCTTCTTACTATTTATGATTCTCAACGAGAAGAATAATATGAGAAAGAACAAAAAATTAGATTGATTTTTGAAAACTTTTAAAGAAGAGATAAGTGTCAACAAATAATTATGAAAGTAAACGAACTACCAATAAATATTTTAACGTTCTAAAACCATTGTTTGAATTTATAAAATCAAAAATAAATGAGTAGACCACAAACCATACAAATATTTTTACCAGATGGGCAACCAACGAGTATACGTGAAGCTGAAATAACCAATAGATTGGTAAAGGCTATTTTGTTTCCAAGGAATAAAATGCAAGAAGTAGCCAAGCGTGAAATGGTGCATTATACAGGCGTCTATTTTTTGTTTGGAAATACCGAAGATGGCTCTAAACCCTTGGTTTATATTGGAGAAGGGGAGGACTGTTTTAAAAGAATTCAATCACATAATCGAAAGAAAGATTTTTGGACCCACTGTATCATTGTGACCACCAAAACAGATGAATATACTAAAACCGATGGTAAATTTCTAGAACACTATTGTTTAGATAAAGCGCAGGAATTTGGAAGATATAGTACAGATAATGACACAGGTTCTAAAAAACCATCATTACCAGAAAGTAGAGAATATGATTTGTTAGATAACTTTGATACGCTTAAAATTCTTTTAGCTACACTGGGATATCCTTTGTTTGAGTCTAAGAGAAAAACCAATAACACTAAAGAAACTTTTATTTGTAAGGGTAAAAAGGCATATGCAGAAGGAGAAATGACAGATGATGGTCTTGTTGTTTACAAAGGCGGGAAATGCAATCTCGAGGAAACACCTACCGCTGGTAAATGGATTATTGGCATGAGAAGTAAACTTATAGAAGATCAAATATTAAAAGAAGAAAATGGATTGTTAGTCTTTCAAACAGATCATATTTTTAATTCACCAAGTGCTGCTGCGGGTGCAATATTAGCAAGAAGAGCAAATGGATGGAAAGAATGGAAAGATAAAGCAGGTAAAACTATTGATGAATTAAAAAGGAAATAAACTATTGTTTTCTTTACAACCGTAATTATGAACTATCGATATATTTTAGAAAATCAGGTTATTGTAAGTGAAAATAATAAATGATTAGTGATGGCTGTATCAATCGGCTTATCATTATTATAATTTAAATCATAGTTATATATTCATTGTTTAGTGCAGCTACTTATGAACCTTGTTAATAAGTTAAAATTAAATCAACAGTGTATGAAAACTCTTTAAATTTAAAATAATGCCATATATACACATAAATAAAGAAAATAATAAGGTAAGGTGCTTTGGAAGCATTACAGCTCTATCAAAAGCAACAGGAATTAAGCCAGATAATCTATATACTAACTTTAATAGAAAAGG
>CAJWJW010000191.1 GCA_913041775.1 uncultured Flavobacteriales bacterium | reverse complement strand
CTTCGCCCAAAGTATCGAGAATAGAATTTCGGGTTAATTGCATAACCACTGCTAATGGACGAATTCCTAAGGTTATAGCTGGTAGTATTAAATTCTTTAAAACTAGCGTCTCTCGACTCCCATAATCATCTACTTCGTACAAACTCCCCGTCATAGATAAGCCTGTATATTTCTGATAAACAAATCCAAAAATCCAAGCTATTAATATGGCTGAGAAAAAGGAAGGCAATGCCATACCAAAAACGGCTATGCCCGATAAAAACTGGTCTATAAATTTATGCTGATGTACGGCACTCAATAAACCTAAGCTAATCCCTAAAAACAGTGCAATACACATAGCCGTAATAGCCAACACAAAAGTATTGGGCAAAGTATTCCCTATAATAGAACTCACCGAAACTCCTTTACGAACAAAGGATTCTCTTAAATAAGGCGTTTTTATTACAAAAGTATAGGAAGCGATTTTAAGGGAGCTAATTACCGAATACGGATGATTAGAAAGGTTGGTGAAATCTTCTGGAGAATTTCCATGCAGTGATATGGGCGATAAATCGTTCATAAAATACAGATACTGTGATGAAACAGGTTTATCGAATCCATATTTTTTTTGAATTGCCAATCGCATTTCCTCATTATCTCTTTGCCCCAGCATCATACGAGATGGATCGCCGGGTAAAATAGAAAACAAACAAAAAACTAAACTCGCCACACCCCACATTACTAGTAGCGCATAAGCGAGTTTATTTACAATAGATTTTAGCAATTTACTTTAGGTATTTATGCATTAAGTCGTCAGCAGAAGGGAAATCGTTGTGATGCCATTTACCCACTATAGTTCCTTCTTGTAACCATAACATACTAGGGTTAGATCGGATAATAGTTTTTAAAGTTGTTTCATCTGTAAAGTAGAAAGGAAAAGAAACTCCAGCTTCTTCTGATATTTCAAGCATCTGCGATTCTGTTGTAGCAGACATCGCTATAAGCGAAACATTTTCTTCGGCTAAATAATTCATTAGAGACTGTACTTTTTGGAGTCCTTTAATATCAGACTTTGTTAAATCGTACATCACAAATAAAACAGCGTTTTTAGCAGCTAAAATGGAATCTGTTATATCTCCAAAGTCATCCGATTCGATAGAAAAATCGTGAATTGGCGGATGGTCTCCTTCGATAAGTAATTTGGTTTGTCGATCTACAAAAGTAGCACCTTCTATCTCCCAAGGCTTATCTTTAGTAGTATATTCATTTACTACTCCATTCACCTCATACATCCAAACATCTTCGTAAACATCAGCAATGGCACCTTCTGGTAAAACCATGTCGATTGCTATGTTTTTACCAATAGCATATGGTCTATAATCTCTTAGAGGGAGATGCGAATAGGTGTGGTAAGAAAATGCAATACAGGTTATAAAAGTAAGTGCAGCTAGAATCGTTTCTCTAATTTCTTTAACTAAGAATTTATTAACCAAGCCAACCAATAAGAACAAGGATATGGTAAAATACACAGGGAACATCCAGTCTAAAACGAAATAGGAAAACAAGGCAACCAATGCTAAAGCAACTGGAAGAACTTTAAGGTTTTCTTTTTTAGTCTGATACTTTACTTTAGAATGAACAGCTAAAATAATAAAAATAAGAATACTCAATACCACATCTTTGGTGAAAGATTCCCAGGGAGTTAATTTTATAGCATCTCCAAAACAACCGCAGTCTGTAACTTTATTGAAATAAGCAGAATAAAAAGTTAAACCGTCAAAAAACAGAATCATGGCTAATAAAGAAAAGGCGGTTAAACGCATTTTCGCACCCACCAATACAGCCAAACCAAGCATAATTTCCGAAATACATATAAATACCGCTAAGGGTAAAGAATAATCTAACAGGAAAGGTAAGTCGAGAACATCGGCTGCAAAATAATCGTCGAGCTTAAACGAAAAACCAACTGCATCGTTCGCTTTAATTAAACCTGAAACAATAAATAAGAAACCGACAAGGGTACGTGCTATAGTGCTTAGTTTTTGCATTTTATTCTATTTCTAAATGGATTAAAGCGAAGACTGCATAATTTACCATATCAAAATAATTGGCATCTATACCCTCGCTAACTAATGTTTTTCCTTTGTTGTCTTCAATTTGCTTTACGCGTAATAATTTCTGAAGAATTAAATCTGTTAGAGAACTTACTCTCATTTCTCTCCAAGCCTCACCAT
>CAJWJW010000190.1 GCA_913041775.1 uncultured Flavobacteriales bacterium | reverse complement strand
CTGTAGCAGTTGCTTTTCCTATTCCTTGCGTACTACCGCATACTACGGCACGCTTTCCTTCTAAGGATATATTCATGACTTATCTTTTTGCTATTCCTTGTACCACTCTATAATTCTTATAGCGTGTTTTATATTTTGCCAATACAGTTACTTCATTTTTCCCAGCAGGAATTGTAGCAAAACCTGTATTTGCAGTTTTGTTGATTTCTATTAAATGATTGTGTAAGTATAAGCTATCTACTAAATTCCCTTGGTACAAACTCACTTCTTTTACTTTGTTAGCGAGTTTCACTTCTACTACAACTGTGCCATCAGCAAGTGTTTTTTTGTTTGAAAATGTAAATTTAGGTACTGCTTTTCGTTCTGTACCAGATTTACTAAATTCTCTTAATCCTAAACCAGGGTGATTTTCAAAATAAACAGCCTCAGACATTAGTTCACCATCTTCATAGTATTTCTTTTGTGCGCCATGACGTTCGTCTGCTAAGTAAGAAGTAATTCTATAAGCTTCCCCATTTTTGTGGTACCACTTAGCGAAGCCTTCTTTAGCCCCGTTTATATAATCTATCTCAGCTCTAAGTTTACCGTCGGTATAAAAATCTGTAGCCAATCCATGTCGTACACCCTCAACATAATTAATTGAAGCAGAAACACTACCATCTTCGTTAAAGGTATGGACTAAACCATTTTTAGGTCCTTTATTTTGGTTGGATGTGCTAGGGTCATTTCCATTAGAGCAAGCAATTAAAGTTGCAATAAGCGTTAGGAAAAGAATATTTTTAAACATATTTTGGAATTGAATTTTTTCAAAGATAACAATTCAGCAGATGCCAAAGCGGGGAAAATAATTTTGAGTTTGAAAAATCGTCTTTTGGTGAAAAGGTAGGCAAAGAAACAAGATAAGGATTCTTATTAAGTAGACTAGTTTAAATTATCACATTGTTATCAGCCTTGAAAAGCATCCACAATATGATATACTTTTTCTTCTTTTTCATTTTTGATAACCGAGACTATGTCAAAACGAACCTCATTATAAAGGTCTTTTTTTTCTAGGTAGATCTCAGCGGCTTCAATTAGCATTTTTTCCTTTTTAAAATCCACCGACTCATCTGGGAATCCATAACGCATGCTAGAACGTGTTTTCACTTCTATAAAGACTAAGAATTCCTTATCGTAAGGTACTATATCAACTTCATATCGTAAATGTTGCCAATTGCAATGGAGAATTTGGAATCCTTTTTTTTGTAGAAATTGCTGAGCTATAAGTTCTCCTTCTTTACCCAAATCGTTGTGAGCTGGCATATTTAGTATTTTAAAATTATTTTATTAGGTGCAAGTTATAACAATTAGTTGTGTAAAAAGAAGCTAAAGGAAATCGTTAAGCTACACATTGCATATCTGCTAGTATTGGTGTAAATTTGCGGGTTTATAAAGCAGAATTATGTCAGAAAATAAAGGTAGAATCAACTCATCTAAAGCACCCGAACCTGTTGGGGCTTATCCACATGCACGCCGTCATGGAGACTTATTGTTTCTATCTGGTGTAGGGCCACGTGAAAGAGGAACGAAAAAAATTCCTGGTGTGGAATTAGATGCGCAAGGAAATATTCTTTCTTATGATATAGAAGCACAATGTCATTCTGTATTTAAAAATATTAAAACCATTGTAGAAGACGCAGGATCTTCATGGGATAAAATTATAGACGTAACGGTTTTTTTAACCAATATGAAAGATGATTTTAAAACCTACAATAAAATTTACGCCGAATACTTTAAAGACAATCAGCCCTGCCGTACTACAGTAGAGATTTTAAGTCTTCCAACGCCAATTGGCATCGAGCTAAAAGTAATCGCAACCATCGACTAAGTAGAAAGATGAAAAAATACCCAGAATATAAAGGCTTAAATCTGCCTAACGTTGCCGCAGAAGTTTTAGCCGATTGGCAAGAGAATAAAATATTTGAAAAAAGTATTGAATCTCGTGAAGGGAATAAACCTTTTGTATTTTTTGAGGGACCTCCTTCGGCAAATGGCATGCCTGGTATACACCATGTTATGGCTAGAAGTATTAAAGATATTTTCTGTCGTTACCAAACCCTTAAAGGCTTTCAAGTAAAACGTAAGGCTGGATGGGATACGCATGGCTTACCTGTAGAGTTAGGTGTAGAAAAGGAATTGGGTATTTCTAAAGAAGACATCGGTACAAAAATTTCTGT
>CAJWJW010000189.1 GCA_913041775.1 uncultured Flavobacteriales bacterium | reverse complement strand
TAGGCATAACTACATCAAATGCAGAAATACGGTCAGAAACGATCATCACCAATAAGTCGTTGTTAATTGTGTACACTTCGCGCACTTTACCGTGGTAAACATTTGTTTGACCAGGAAAGTTAAAATCGGTTTTTAGAATCGTATTTCCCACTTTCTTTTACTTTAGTTGTTCTTGTTTGTAAGCTTGTATAATCTGCATCACCAAGTTGTAGCAAATTTCATCCTTTTCCTTTAAATAGACAATTCCTATATCATTTAATTAGACAAAAGACCCAGAGAAAACGAAATCCAAATTTCTAGTCTCAAAAATCTCTAGGTGAAAGATAGCGGTTAGAGCATTCTAATTTTGATCAAATAGTTGAATTTTATAGTATTGAATGAATTTATGAAAAATACTTTTCAGCTTAAATTATTTGCTTAATTTTATACACACAAAATAACAAATTTCATCTATCTATTTCAAGTAAAAATAGCTGTTTTTCAGCAACATGGCAATCATTACACTTACAAGCGATTACGGCACGAAAGATTATTTCACAGCAGCTATTAAAGGCGCTCTGTTATCGGAGGCTCCGGAGGTTCAAATTGTAGATATTTCTCACGAGATCTCTCCATTTAACACCGAAGAAGCTGCTTATGTTTTAAAAAATGCTTATCATCATTTCCCTAAAGGGACTATTCATATGATAGGTATTGATGCTGAAGCAACGACAAAAAAACTCCATGTTGTTTGCAAAGTAGATGGGCATTATTTTATTGGCGCAGATACCGGTATTTTCTCATTGATGTTTCCCCATTTTAAAGCAGAACAAATTATTGCTTTAAACATATCTCAAGACGATGACAGTATTCCATTTCCGATGAAAGATGTTTTTGTAAAAGCAGCTTGCCACATAAACCGAGGAGGAACACTCCAGGTTATTGGAAGGGAAATAAAAGAATTAAAAGATTTAATTGACTTTCAACCGACCTTATCCGCCGAAAGAAAAACATTAAACGGACAGGTAATATACATCGATCACTACGGGAATGTAATCAGTAATATTACCGAGAAGGTATTTAAAGAATCCTTTGCGGGATTAGAATTCAAAATAAAATTACCCAGAAAATACAGTATTAAAACATTACATAAATCCTATAGTCAGGTTAAAGAAGGAGATATGCTTGCCCTTTTCAATTCTGCTGGACACTTAGAAGTGGCCATGAATAAAGGAGACTCTAATCATGCCAATGGTGCAAGTGGGCTATTAGGAATAAAAGTAAAAGACAGAATAAGTATCGAATTCCTATGATTACACGTATAGTAAAATTGAGCTTTAAAGATGAACACATAGAAGAGTTCAAAGCCATTTTTGAAGACAGTAAACAGAAGATTATTTCTCAAGAAGGTTGTTTAAAAGCAGAAATGCTTCAAGACATTTCGGCAAAGAATGTGTTTTTTACTTACTCGTGGTGGGAGTCTGAAGAAGACTTAAACAATTACCGAAATTCCATACTTTTCGCAGGAGTTTGGGCAAAAACAAAACTATTATTTAACGACAAGCCTATGGCTTGGAGTACAGAAAAATTAAACGAAGCGCTATGATTAGCATTCTAAAAAAAGAACTCAACAGTTTTCTAAGCTCTCTTACAGGCTATATGGTAGTCGTTGTTTTTTTACTATTAAACGGTTTATTCCTTTGGGTATTCCCAGGATCTTTTAACCTACTAGATGCTGGTTATGCTGGCTTAGATGGATTGTTCTTTTTAGCTCCTTGGGTATTTCTATTTTTAATCCCTGCGCTAACCATGCGTTTTTTTTCGGATGAGATTAAAATAGGAACGATCGAATTAATACTCACCAAGCCAATTAGTGAATTAAGCCTGGTTTTAGGGAAGTTTTTTGCGGGGCTTTTGCTCTGTATTATAGCACTAAGCCCAACACTCATTTACGTAGCAAGTATTTATCTACTTGGTCAGCCACAAGGTAATTTAGACTGGGCAGCAATCTCAGGATCTTACATAGGTTTGGCTTTGCTTTCTGGCATTTACGTATCTATAGGGGTTTTTGCTTCTACTTTAACAGAAAACCAAATCGTATCTTTTATTCTCGCTTTGTTCTTTTGTTTTTTCTGCTTTACAGGATTCGAACAAATAGCACTACTCTTTTCGCACACAGGACTAGAGTTAAGTATTGACAAATTAGGAATAAGCTACCACTACAATGCAATAAGCAGAGGAGTTATAGAGACTAGAGATGTACTTTATTTTATAAGTATGATGAGCATATTTATTTACGGAAGTAAACTTTCACTTCAAAGCAGAAAATGGTAATGAAGAAC
>CAJWJW010000188.1 GCA_913041775.1 uncultured Flavobacteriales bacterium | reverse complement strand
ACTCAAGGCATTCCCTGTAAACACCAAGTTCATAATTAAACGTTGTTGTTCTGAACTGAAGGAATCCTGTTTTATTTCTTTGTTTATAGACATATTCGCTTTTTATTGACACAAATATATGTAAATACATTTAATGTATATACATCAATTAAAATATTTTTATACATTTGCAAAGAATAAAACATATAAACATGGGTATTATAGTTGTAAAAAAAGAAGAACAAGCGCAAGGAAGTTTTAATAATGGCGCAATTTTAGAAAACAAACCAATTGGATTTCCACAGGATAATGGAGTACAGAAAGCGTATTCCAATCTCTTTTATTGGGCACATGCATACTCAACAGAAGGGAGCACAATAGGATTACACCCTCATAAGGGTTTCGAGATTGTTAGTTATGTTCTAAAAGGTGCGATTAAACACTATGATACAAAAACTGATAAATGGTGGGATTTAGAAGAGGGAGATTTTCAAGTAATAAAATCAGGAAATGGAATTTCTCATTCTGAGGAATTAGGAAAGGATTCAGAAATATTTCAGATATGGCTCGATCCAAACCTAAATAAAAGTCTATCTAAAGAAGCTGCATACATGGACTATAAGTCTGAGACACTAACTACAGAGAGCAACCCAAACAGAACGATTAAAAGAATCGTTGGAGAAAACAGTGTAGTAAAACTAGACACCGAAGGAATTGAAATGTTAGAAGTAAGCCTTAAAGAAAACTTCCCTATGGCGCTAAAGCCTGACTTTACATACTCAATTTACATCCTTAAAGGGGAAGTACAATTAAATCAATCGCAATTAAAACTAAATGATTTCGCAATAATAAACGATGAAATAAACATCAAAATAGAAGGTGAAAAGGGCTCAAAACTATTCATCCTAAGTTCGCCGAAAACACCAACTTACACAACCTATATTAATTCTTAAGTACACAATCATGACTAAAATAATCGCATTTTCAGGGAGTAACAGTTCAAAATCGATTAACCAATCATTGGTAGAGCACGCTGCAAGCCTAATAGAAAACCACAAAGTAGAAGTACTTGATTTACGTGACTACGAAAGCCCAATGTTCAGTTTGGATTTAGAGGCTGTAGAAGGACAGCCAGGAATTTTAAAAAAGTTAGAATCTACTATTTCTGAGAGTACAACTTTACTCATAGCAGTGCCAGAATACAATGGATTTATGCCTTCATTTTTCAAAAACACCATCGATTGGTTGAGTCGAATAAATAGAGAATTTTTAAAGGATAAAAAAATTATACTCTTGAGTACTTCACTAGGGAAATATGGTGGAAAGCAGTCTTTAGAACACACAGCAAGTATAATCCCAAGATTCGGTGGAGAAGTAATTGGCAGTTATAGCTTAGGTAGTTTTTATGAAAATGTGAATTTGGAAAATGGGTTTACATTTAATGATCAGACTGTAGCAAAAGAAATAAAAGTTTTAGTAAATAAACTATAAGCGAGCAGCAAGTTCTAAAAAGGTATTCAAAGCCAACTTTTTACTTTCGTTTAAGTCATACGAAATAGCATCATTTAAATAGCTCTTCAAATCGATAGAGCTATTTTCTTTTTGCTGCCAATCCATAATTGCTTTCTCCTTATTCTCCAAACCTACATTTAAAGCTTTAGAAAATTGCATTACAAAAGAAGATTCCAATCGTTTATTAGCTACCCAACAGGCAAACACAAAAGCCAAACCTGTAAATCTAAACCACTCTTCTGCCAAATCGTACTCGTAGGGGAAGGTTCCATTTAAATCGAAAGCTCTATCACCAATTACCAATCCGGCTTTAGTACCCTTAATAGCATCTATATAGCCAGGAGATGTTTGTTCGAAAGACACTTCGATTTTCCAAAATTTCTTTACCAGTACTTTAGTGAGCATTACCGAAGTTCTCGATTGATAATCTAGCGCTATAGTTTCAATTTTATCTAATGGGCAGTGACTGTAAAGCACTACTGTATTCACTTTCCCTACAGCACCAATACAATAGTTACTAATGATAGTAGCATTGGGTATTTGTGGGATTTCTGCCACTGGGATTAAAGCCAAGTCAACCTCATCAGACTTTAATAAGTCGGCACATTTAGAAGGGTATTCCAAACGGACATCTAGTTGAGATAAAAGCTTTTCATCCTTCTCTAAACCATATAAGAAAGGAATTGTATTTAAATACGAAACTGCGGCAACTTTAATTTTATGCTCCATTAAAACCAGATTTCAGATATTGAATAATACACTAATGCTGTACTTACACTTAATTTTAGTACAGTACCCGAAACAAAACCAATAAAGGAACCAATAGCAACTTTAAAGGCTCTGGCGTTATCTCCTTTCACCTCTGCTAATGCACCTACAAAAGCACCAACAAAAGGGCCTA
>CAJWJW010000187.1 GCA_913041775.1 uncultured Flavobacteriales bacterium | reverse complement strand
ACAAAGTTTTTATACGGATCTGTAGACGTACCAATATCAAAACCATCTGCAATTAAGTGTTGGGTAGAGATTTCTACTTCACGCATATTTACACGCCCAGATAAATACAAATATTTATTTAAAGCATCTCCATGTCTATTTTCTTCTGACGTCCATGTTCTTACCCATCTTGCCCAACCATTATCAGGGTCTTGATTTACACCATCTAAATCTAACAACCAAGATTCGTAGGTTGGTAGTGCTTCTTCTGTGATTGTATCACCTACTAAAACCACCCAAAAATCATCATGTAATTCTTTAGAAAGCTCTCTAATTTCTTCTACTTCAGAAATGAAAGTATCTTTTTGAGAATTCGGTAAAAAATCTGTTGGTTGCCAAATTTTTTCTGCTGGAATTAAGAATTTATCTACAAAACTGTCAATATTCTTTTCTAGTGTTTGCATTACTTCTTTTCTGATGTTCTTTATTGACATATTTTTTATTTTATGTGTTCTTTAATAACCTTTTCTGTTTGTAAAATTAATTCATCAAAAGATAAAGAGTCTATTTTAATTGGTTGGTGTGTTATAATTGAAATTGGATTTCCAACTCCTAATGGGAATTTGCCATATTTAAATACTTTCCAAGAGTTATTGATAGTTAAAGGTACAATATACCCTTCTTTGTTATATTTAACAAGCATTTTTAATCCGTTTGTAGCAAACTTTTTAGGTTGGCCATTCCTACTTCTTGTTCCTTCAGGAAAAATAACTGCAGACCATTTATTTTTATTTATTTTTTTTGCAAAACTCCCCAAAGTCGAGATTGCTTGTTTTGGATCTTTTCTATCAATTAAAGCAGCACCTCCATGACGTAGATTAAATGAAATACTAGGAATCCCTTTACCTAACTCAATCTTCGAGACAAACTTTGGGTGATACTTTCTAAACGCCCAAATTAATGGAGGAATATCGAAAACACCTTGATGATTAGAAACAAATATTAATGTGGTATTTTTTGGTAAGTTTTGCTTGTTTTCTACTGACACAAAAATACCTAAAATAAATAATGATTTTGTTAAAACCCAATTCATAGTATCTACAACATACTTATGTCCTCTATAACCAAAAAACTTTAGTCCTAACCATTGTAATGGATGAAAGATAAAAAGCAAGGAAAAGAACACCAATGCAAAGATTGATGATAATATGTAGCTTATAATTCTCATAATTAAAACCAGTTACTCCAAGGAATTCTATATAAAATTAATAGTAGTGCAATTCCGTAAAAAACGACAAAACTTTTAAATTTTGCAGCATTTTCTGTTTTCTTCTTATGCATAGACCAACCAATAGTTATCAATACAATGGCAAGGATCATAACAATTGGATGCTCTACAGCTAATAATCTTACTGCTTTGGGTTATGAGTTGAAAAATACAAGTGCATTTGATACTTTAGCCGTTTCTATATCAGGTTCATCTCAGAAAGAGTTGAAAGCTATATTAGAAGCAGAAGATATAAATGTCAGATATACACAGGATTTAGTATGCATTAGTTTAGATGAAACTACTGAGTTAGATGATGTTTCACAGCTTGTAAAGTTATTTGCAAAGGCAGCAGGAAAAGAAGCTTCTTTTACAGAAAAGACCTCTATAATGTGGGATCTAGAGCTCAATAGAGATACGGCATATTTAGAGCATCCTGTGTTTAATACATACCATACAGAGCACGAAATGCTAAGGTATTTGAAGACCTTGGAGAATAAAGATCTATCGCTTGCTCATTCTATGATAGCACTGGGTAGCTGTACTATGAAACTAAATGCAACTTCTGAAATGATACCAGTGACTTGGGAATCGTTTGGCAACATACATCCGTTTGCTCCAAAGCACCAGCTCAAAGGGTATACTCAAATGCTGCATGAGCTAGAAAGAGATTTGTCAGAAATTACTGGTTTTCACCGTGTGAGTCTACAACCTAATGCAGGAGCACAAGGAGAGTATACCGGTTTAATGACTATCCGCCATTACTTTATGGATACCAACCAAGCTCATCGCGATATTGTTATTATACCAGAATCGGCACACGGCACCAATCCAGCAAGTGCGGTCATGGCTGGCATGAAGGTGATAGTAGTAAAATGTCATCCGAATGGCTACATAGATTTAAATGATCTACGAGCCAAGGCAGAAGCTAATAAAGATAATCTGGCTGCTGTAATGGTAACTTACCCTAGTACTACAGGTGTATACGAAGAAACTATAAAAGAGATAACCTCTATTATACATCATTTTGGTGGCCAAGTGTATATGGACGGAGCTAATATGAATGCCCAAGTAGGATATACAAATCCAGCCAATATAGGGGCAGATGTTTGTCATCTAAACTTGCATAAAACATTTGCCATACCTCACGGTGGTGGTGGCCCTG
>CAJWJW010000186.1 GCA_913041775.1 uncultured Flavobacteriales bacterium | reverse complement strand
ACAATGAATTATTAATTGATGTAATTGGTGAGTTTTTAGTCGAATTAACTCAGAATATGAAAAGAAAACGTTTAGAAAAAATTCATAGACAACAAGTTACAGAATACTACCGAAGACGATCTTCAAACTAATTCATTGTTCACTTAAATCAAGAAAAGAAAACCAGAGGGCACTATACTTCTTTACAAAGTGCTCTTAGTGTTAATAAAAAAAGTAATAATAATAATAATAATAAGATAAATATCATGAAAAACAAAATTTTTCTACTGTTGAGTATAGGATGCCTTACAGCCTGCACAAATCATACAAATAAGGGTGCCTCAGTTCGAGAGATGAACAATATTAGCAATAGCTCTGTAATGGATACAATCGAGTATCAAGATATAGATACAGGAGAAATTTACATCGAAATTTTCTCAACCAATATTGAGACCGAAGCAATTGACGAATTTGTAATTGTAAGACTAGAAGGGAAAGAATTTAGGTTAAACACAATAGAGAATACTATACAAATTAGGATTAAAGAAGGAAAGTACACAAGAACTATTACTAGAGATTTATTCAATCCATGTGAATAAACAGAACTAGATAAATCTTAAAATATAAAAACCCCTATAAACGAAATCGTTTATAGGGGTTTTTATGTTAGGTGTGAAAAATTAGTTAGCGACTAATACTATAGTAGCTGGAATACCTACACCATCGAAAGAGTAAGTAAACAAGAGATCCATAGAACTAGGAGTTAAGTTGGCAATAGTTAAGACATAAACCTCCGAACCATTTTCGATTGTTAAAACAGAACCATCAACCGTCCATGTTCCACTAAGATCTAAAACAGACTCTTCACCATCTTCACATAAAATGAGGTTATCTTCCATAGAGACTGAGTTGTCTGAGTGGAAAATAAAAAGATTGTCGTGAGTACATACTGGAATTAGTAAAGTTAAAAGAAGTAAGTCAATTTCATTTCCAGCAAAATCACCGGTAACAGACTCCATCGACCAATTACTATCTTGCAATACAGTAGAAGCATCAAAAGTACAATCTAAAGCTTCTACAGCATCTGCATTGTAATTTAGAGCTAATTCGTCCATACATCCAGCAATAGGATCTTCTTCGCAACTTGTAAAGGCTATAGGAAAAGCGAGTAGCCAGATAAATTTATTTAAGTTCATTTTGTTTAATTTTTAGGCAATTTACAATTCTTCAGGAAATATCTTACCAGAACAATGATCTTTAACAGATCCGGTAACAGAAGATAGGACATTTGTTTGGTTTTTCATTTTCATTAATCCCAAAAAAGCAAAAGCCATGGCTTCTTTACTCTCTATTAATTTAGAATCCATTTTAAGGGATAAATCAGGAGAAAGAGCCTTCATTCTACTTAGTAAAAAGGCATTATATACACCACCGCCAGAAACAAATATGGTTTCTAAATCATATTCTCTAAACACACAAACCATCTGCATAGCAGCATGTTCGGTATAGGTTCGTAAAACATCTAATTCAGATAAGTCTTCCTTTTCTATCATTGGAATAATAGTCTCTTGTACCCACTCCCAGCCTAAGGATTTCGGCAAGGACTTGGCATAATAATCGAGATTATTTAGTTTCTCCAATAAGGGAATATAAACTTGCCCATTAGCAGCTAAGGCACCTTTATTGTCAAAGTCTAAGCCCAACTTATTAGCACTTAAATTCAAAACTATATTCACTGGGCAAATATCAAAAGCCAGTCTTTTGTCTTCAATATTGAAGGAGATATTAGAAAACCCTCCTAAGTTTAAACAAGCATCGTATTCGCTAAACAAAAAATGATCAACAAAAGGAACTAATGGAGCGCCTTGTCCACCTAATTGAACATCCAGAGCTCTGAAGTCATAGGCTACAGGAACCTTTAATAAATCAAAAATTGGTTTAGGAGAACCAATTTGTAATGTAATTCCTTTTTCAGGTTGATGAAATACGGTGTGTCCATGTGAGGCAATTAAATCAATAGTTTGTATTGCGTTATCAGCTATAAAACCTTTCAAATTATCAGCCATAAAAACACCAAAATCATCCGATAAGGTAGAGATAGAATTAGCATCTAAACTTGGAGCATTGCGAAGCAACTCCTTAAAGGAGTTTGAATAACTTACAGTTTCAAAAGCTAGAATTTTATAATTCCACGACTCCTTAAAACTAAAGCAACAATAGGCTATATCTAAACCATCTAGTGAGGTTCCCGACATCAACCCAATTACAAAATATTCTTTCACGCTAAAGAAATTTTAAAGAAGCTAAATTGCTCAAAAAAATGTACTTTTGTAGCGATTTTAGGAAAAACTATTAAAAAGCATAGGATGAATTTCGAATTAAGCGAAGAACATAAGATGATACGTGATGCGGCGAGAGATTTTGCACAAGCAGAAC
>CAJWJW010000185.1 GCA_913041775.1 uncultured Flavobacteriales bacterium | reverse complement strand
AGACCGCTAAAGATGCTTAGTGATAAGTATTGTAGATAAATGATAGGGGTTCACTTGTGGATTACAGAATCCGGCTTATGACGGAGCTTTTCTTTTTTTTAAACTATACAAAATAGCTCGACTTTTAAGTCGAGCTATTTTTATTTGAATGATAGTTTGTTCTATCTTATTTAATAGATAAACAGAAATTGCACTTATATTTTATCCAAGGTGATTTTTAAAATTGCTTCTTCTTTTGCTATTGCTTTTGCCATTACAGATTCTGCTTTTGCAAGTATGTCCGTAACAAAAATGGTGTCATCAAAGTCTTTGCAATTGATTTTCACATTTAAATAAGCACTAATAACTGCAGTACGAGCACAAAGAGCTCCTACCCCTGCATCAGTAACAGAATTTGGGTTTCCTATCTCTGCCATAACTTGAATCATTTCCATAGACGCTAAAGAAGTTTCCATAACTCTAAATGGAGTTAGAATCGCATATTTTGTTGCAGCATCCATTGCTTGCTTGCGCATTTCTTTTTCTGCATCCGATCCTTTAGGCAAACGCATGGCTTCCATAATTTTATTAAATGAGTTGGTGTCTTCATCTACTAAAAACAAAAGCTCATCTTTAAGTGCCTGACCTTTTTCTGCCCAGTCAGAGAACTCTTCCCAACGATCGTCCCAACCACGTTTATGGGCAGATAAATTTGCAACCATTGTTGCCAAAGAAATACCTAGCGACCCAACGTAAGCAGAAATTGACCCACCTCCAGGTGCTGGACTTTCTGAAGCAGTTTCATCAGCAAATCCTGTAAGAGACAAGTCGATTAGTTTTTTGTCTTCTCCGTCTTCGAGCATGTATTCTATAATGCGCTCTTGAGGATTAAAAGGACTAAGCTCATCTAAGCCCATACTTTTGATTGCTATTTTTATAAGTTCACTATCGTGAACACCTGTAGATCGTTCTTGTTGTCTAAGGAAATACTTTCCAGCATCTAGCATTGCATTCTTTGGGACTAAGCCAATAAGTTCAGACCCTGTAACACGTACTCCACGAGCGGCCGCTGCTTTAGCAGTTTCATCGAATGCCAAGTGGAATGGAGTTTCTTTTATATTTGTAAGATTCATGGTTACTTGTGTAACACCATATTCTTCAATAAACCAACCAATTGCTTTAACATGTTTTAGTGCCCCTGGTGTCCAAATAGTAGCACCTTGAGCATCTTTTACAATAGCTCCAGAAAGCTTTTCACCTTCTCGTTTAATTCTACCTTTTTCTCTAATATCGTAAGCTATCGCATTCGCTCTCCGAGTAGAGGTAGTGTTTAAGTTTACATTGTAGGCAATTAAGAAGTCACGAGCAGAAATTGCCGTTGCTCCAGAATTCACTGCTTTTACAAATTCATTAGGTCCAAAATCTGGTTTCCATTCGGGATCAACCAACTTAGATTTAAGTGCTTCGTATTCGCCCTTACGTACTACAGCTAAGTTTTTTCTTATTTGAGTTTTGGCCGCATTTTCGTAAAAATAACCAGGAATCCCTAATTCTCTACCTACACGTTCGCCTAATTTATGAGCATATTTAACTACCTCATCCATTTCTATATTTGCAATAGGAACTAAAGGACACACATCTGTAGCACCCATACGTGGATGTTCTCCTGTATGTTTACTCATGTCAATTAATTCTGATGCTTTTTTTATAGCTAAAAATGCCGCTTCTATAACAGCATCTGGTGTGCCAACAAAAGTTACTACCGTACGGTTAGTAGCCTTCCCTGGATCTACGTTAAGTAGTTTTACTCCATCTACTGTTTCTATTGAATCTGTGATTTGTTTGATCACTGCCATATCGGAACCTTCCGAGAAATTTGGCACACACTCTATAAGTTGTTTCATCTGTAGCTCAAAAAAATTAAGTGGCTAAGGTACTACTTGCTTTTCTCAAAAAGGGTTTTATGCGTTTATTTTAGAGGAAATGTTTAAGTAGATACTCTGTAATTGGACATGATTTTATGAAGTAAATACATCTCATCAGCTATCAAATAAATTTACTTACAGAGTTAAAAGTAGTAGCTTTTAGTCATTTATTTCTCTTCTAATTACTTTTCTCTCTCCTATATTGGTTTTAAATATTCACCTTCTTATTTCTGTCTCCTTAACTTTTTTGTTTTCAATTCGACACTTGCTAATGTCACTTTAAAGCTAATTTTGTTCATCAAGTAATTTGTATGTATCTTCGCGCGCTTAATAACACTCTCAAAACCAAAATAAAAATGAAGTCTTCATTCGAATTTATAGATAAAAATAAAGGTAGCATAAAAGACGATTTCTTGTCTGGTATAACCGTTGCTCTTGCATTAGTTCCCGAAGCGGTGGCTTTTGCTTTTGTGGCAGGTATTTCTCCTATTGTTGGTTTGTATGGTGCTTTTATGATGGGT
>CAJWJW010000184.1 GCA_913041775.1 uncultured Flavobacteriales bacterium | reverse complement strand
GGAATCTTTATTTACTAATACGCTCATTTGTCGTCTGTTTAATGCGAAAATTTTCGTTGCGAAATTAGAACAATATCACAGAATAATCAAGAAAAGAAACAAGTGATTTTAAAAATCGAATGATTTGAAAATGTACGAAGTTCAGCATTGACTTCTTGCAGAATATAAATTCAAGGTATCTCTATATTTATTACCATTTACATTCCTTATTTTTGTCGAAATATTGAATGATGAAGAAAGATAATATTTGTGCTTTGGCAACTGCTTCTGGTATGGGAGCAATTGCAGTAATTAGAGTTTCTGGCCCTGATGCTATAGCCTTGTGTACACCTATATTTAAATCTGTAAAAGAAGGGAAAAGTCTACTTGATCAAAAAACACATACTATACATTTGGGTACTATTATGGAAGGTAACCAGCTTGTAGATGAGGTTTTGGTTTCTGTTTTTAAAGGACCCAACTCTTATACAGGCGAAAATATTGTGGAAATATCTTGTCATGGTTCCAATTATATACAACAACAAATATTACAGCTTCTTATTAAAAATGGCTGTCGTAATGCAGAGCCTGGAGAGTTTACCTTCCGTGCGTTTATAAATGGAAAAATGGATCTTTCTCAAGCCGAAGCTGTAGCCGATTTAATCGCTTCTTCTAATGAGAAATCACACGATTTAGCATTGTCTCAAATGCGTGGAGGATTTTCTTCAGAAATTCAAGGTCTTCGAAAAGAGCTCATAAAGTTTGCCTCCCTAATCGAACTAGAACTAGATTTTAGTACCGAGGATGTAGAGTTTGCAGATCGTAAAGAGCTGGATAGATTATTGAATCGTTTAAAAATGGTTCTTAGAAAGTTAGTCGATTCTTTTGCTTTAGGGAATGTTCTTAAAAATGGTATTCCTGTTGCTATTGTAGGTGAACCCAATGTTGGGAAGTCTACTTTACTCAATACTTTGTTAAATGAAGAACGAGCTATTGTATCTGAAATTGCTGGGACCACTAGAGATACCATAGAAGATGAATTGGTAATTGAAGGTATGAGTTTCCGATTTATTGATACCGCTGGGATACGAGATACTCAAGATGTTATAGAGACTATTGGGATAGAAAAAACTTTCGAGAAAATTAAACAAGCCAAAGTAGTATTGTACTTATTCGATGCTTCTACTGCAAATTCTGAAACTCTTCACGCTGAAATAAAGAAGCTTGAAGAGCATACGATGGGGAAGCAACTAATTGCTGTGGCTAATAAAGTAGATAAGGGTGATGTTCAGTCTATAAAATCTAGTTTTGGCGATCTACCCAATGTTTTGTTTATTTCTGCCAAGCATAAAGAAAATGTAGAGCGTTTAAAAGACTTACTTACCCACCAGGTTAAGCAAGGTCTTTTGAATAATGATGATGTGATCATTTCTAATTCTCGACATTTCGAAGCTTTGTCTAAAGCTTTGGAATACGTAGTACAAGTACAAGATGGATTGTCTGTTGGTGTTTCTGGCGATTTACTTGCTATGGATATCAGAGAATCTCTTCATAATTTGGGTGAGATTACGGGCGAGATAACTACGGATGATTTACTAGATTCTATTTTTAGAGATTTCTGTATCGGAAAGTAGCTTAATTGATAGTTTTTGCTGCTAATCTATCTTAATATTAGTTGGTTTTATCAAAGAGGTCTCAAATGAGTCACCCAATCTTTGTTAAGTATTGATATCAAAGAGCCTACAAGTTTTGTATCGGTAAAACCCTACAAATTAACCCCTCCTAAAGTCCAATGTTTTGGGTTCATCTCCGCTGTATTACAAGGTGTAAACAAATATTCCTTAATTAAGTTTACGTTTTATTTTAATAGTAGCACTTTCTCCTTGATCTAAATAAGTAACAGCCTCGTATTTTTTACCGACACCAACAATTTGTATTCTGGTAGTGTTAGGTGAGTACAGACCAACACTAAATGCATTAACAGTAACTACATTTAAGCCATCTTTTAGAGGTATAAGCAATTTTTTCTTCCTTCTCTTTACCTTGTAATTCAAAAGAATAGCTTGGTCATTACTAAAAACAGAAACTTCATCTCCATCAACAATTCCATCATCCCACAACATTAAGGTGATACTATTTTTTGAAGTTTGAAATGACAAAGACGACTCGACAGAGAGAGTTCTAACGCTCAACTCTTTCTTTTTCTCTTTTTTCTTTATGGGTTGTTCTGTAATTATAGACTTAACAAAACTCAAACTATCTACTAATAAAATCTGTCCGCTTACGCAAGGCACACTATCGGTATAAAAACCATTAAACCCTCCTTTTAAGTATCTAACTTCTTCATTCTCAACTAGGTTTAAATTCATTTGAAGCAGGCAAAATTCACTGTTTAAAACCGCGGCCTTCGACGACATAATATCAACTTCATTTATAAGAAAAACCCCCGAATCAATTG
>CAJWJW010000183.1 GCA_913041775.1 uncultured Flavobacteriales bacterium | reverse complement strand
ACACAGTACTATCAATTATACTTATATATTAAATTTAAAAAGGGTTTTATTCTTTATAGGAATAGAACCTTTATTTAATTTAAAGTAGCTTCGGTGATTTCAATCCAATTTTGTTACGACAGAATAAACGACATATAACTTTAAATGTTTATGAATACCCCACATACAACTCCTCATACCAAAATAACGTCAGAGAAAACACTTACTCAACTTTTAGAATTGGGGTTCAAAAAAAGAGTCGCTGAAAACATTTACAAATACAATATTGATATTATTGAAGATACTCAAGGGGCTAAGTATATGGATAAGTTTATGACTGAGTTTCCTAAGAATACTCTCTTAGATAAGGCAAAAACAGGTATAGGAGCTACAACAATGGCTCTCAGACACAAAGATAAATATGTTATAGCTGTTCCATTTAGAGACTTAGCATCTAATAAAGAGGAATGGTGTTTAGAAGAAAGGATTGATGTTCTTGCTATTAATGGTGATACAACATCAGAAGAAATACAAAGCTATACTGGCAACAAAATTATAGTGGTTTACGATAGCCTTTACAAAGTATCAAAGTACATCAAAAACTTCGAGAGCTTTAGGATAATGATTGATGAGGCTCACATTCTACTTCTATCAGGTACATTTAGAAAAAGAGCAATATACACTGTTTTCAAAGAGTATAAAAAATACAAAGACTATGTATTTCTGACAGCTACTATTCCAAGTAGAATGTATGATATGGATGAATTCAAGAATATGTCCAAAGCTATTATTAAATGGAAACACAACCCTCAACCAACGTTTTTAAGCCATATTATTGACTCATATAATAATGAATCATTAAGAGATGTTTTATATACAGTTTGTCTCGAACACCTAAAAGGAACTAGAAATAGTAATGCTTATGTTTTCATCAATAGCGTAAAGGCAATAAAAAGCCTTGTCAAATTACTTTTATCAAATGAAGAAGCAACATTTAATGATATAAATATTATTGCAGCAGCTAGTAATGAGTCTCAAATTGAAACTGATTTAGGTAAAGATTTTTCAATTGGAAAAGCTCCAACAAAAAAGGGCACTCCTAAAAAGCTGAATTTCGTAACCTCAACAGGTTTCGAGGGACAAGACTTTTATGACTCGAATGGGAAAGTGTATATCGTATCTGATGGTAGTTTTGAGTATATGAAGTTGGATTTATTAACTCAAGTCCCTCAGATTGTTGGTCGACTAAGAGATTCTAATTTAAATGATAATATTCCAATTATTTTAGTCCCAAACGAAGTAGAAGAAAGCCAAACATTTGAAATGTTTAGAAAGAATTTAAAAATTCAATTATCTACCGCAAGAAAGGATGCCAAGGAGAGAACAAGACTCTTCAATGTCGCAAAAGAAAGATTTGATGGGATTGATAAATTAAGTAGTGAAAATTTTGAACGATTTCTAAAGGAAGTCAAAGATAAACCTGAATATTATGTATCAGACGGTAAAGTCTCTACAAATAAGCTATACTATTTAACCAGCCTTAATAAATGGGATATAAAACAACAAGGATTCTTAGCTGTATATAACGAGGAGGTTGGCTTATTACAAGCTAAGTACAGTGAATTCTTTGAAATGAACTTCAAAAACGAGCTAGTTCATAATATGCCAGTTGAGTTTATCAAATATAGAAAAGGTATCCAACAACCAATGGAAAATCTAATATCAAAGAGTTTTGAATTGTTAGACTTATGGTTAAGTTCTGATAACGTAATATCTACTGATAAAGAAAACATTAGTCCAGAATATTACGCTTTTTATGTACCTAATTGGATTAAGGAAGCTTACTTCACAATAGGAACAGATGAAATGATAAAGTTGAGATACAGTAAGACTAAAATTGAATCATTTACCAATGAATACAGACTACACAAGTTAGTTTCTGATAAATTGAATCTAGAAATTGGTGAATATTATTTAAACTCTGATTTAAAAAGCAAAATACAGGAGGCCTTTGATTCAATAGGAATCTCTGGCAGAGCAAAAGCAACAGATATTTCTTTATATTATGTAGTCAAAAGCTCTATGAAAACAATTAAAAAGGTTAGAAAGAGAGGGTATCTTATTGAATCAAAAATAATAATGAAAAACTCATTATAGTGTGCTGCACACTTTTTTGAACAAATTTATTAATTCACTATATATCAACTTCTATTTGTATACTTTTCTGTGCATCTTATTTAATTCGTAAGCTAAAAGAGATAGTTTAAAGTAGTAGTTTGTTGGGTAAAGAAGTAAAAAGGGACGATTAATAATTTAACTTATTAACAATCCCTTTTTTTTGATTAGAAGGTTAGTTGTGACTTTGGTTGTTACAAAATAAAACTAACCGACTCATAACTAGCATACTATAGTAGCGGGAACTGGACTCGAACCAGTGACCTTCGGGTTATGAGCCCGACGAGC
>CAJWJW010000182.1 GCA_913041775.1 uncultured Flavobacteriales bacterium | reverse complement strand
ATAAACTGTGTAAACGGAATAAAAAGCCATTTACTAAAAAAGAAAATTACTGAAGTTACTGTAGATATTGCAAAAGGACTGGTAACTATTAATAATGAATCGTATACATCCAAAGAAGTTAAACATTTTCTATATGAACAAGGTTACAATCCAAAAGATTATAAATTAGATTCTAAGAAGAGCTATAAGTTAGAGTACTACCTAATTATTTCTGCAATTTTGAGTTTGCCTTTATTAGGTCATATGTTCGTCTCTAGCGACCATATACTGCACAATCCTTGGTTACAACTAGTTCTAAGTACACCAGTAATGATTTTAGGCTATCTCTATTTCTTTAAAGGAGCTTATCAATCACTTCTCTATCTTAAGCCTAATATGAATGTTCTGATTCTTATGGGTACTACTGCAGCTTATGTTTATAGCTTAAGTGGCTGGTTTTTAAACCTTAACTCAGCACATCATTATCTATTTTTCGAAACTGCTGCGACTATAATTACCTTGGTTTTATTAGGTAATTATTTTGAGAAGCGCTCTATTGCTCAAACAACTACAGCTTTAGATTCACTTCAAAAATTACAAATTAAAAAAGCGGTAAAAGACGTAGATGGGACTTTAGTAGAGTGCCTAATTACAGACTTAGTTATTGGAGATGTTTTAATCGTAAACCAAGGAGATGCAATTCCTATTGATGGAATTATAGTATGGGGTAAGGCTTCTATAGATGAAAGTATGATCTCTGGTGAAAGCGTGCCCGTATTTAAAGAAATTGAAGACAAAACAATTGGAGGTACCATTGTATTAGAAGGGAATATAAAAATTAGTGTTAATTCAAAATTGGAAGACACCGTACTTTCTCATATTATAGAAATGGTACGTACTGCACAGGAAGACAAACCTGAAATACAAGAATTAGGCGATAGAATAAGTGCCGTTTTTGTTCCAGTAGTATTAGCAATTGCGATAGTCACTTTTGCACTTAACTATCTAGTATTCGACCAAGATTTTCAAAATGCGATGTTACGATCTATTGCGGTATTGGTGATTTCGTGTCCTTGCGCAATGGGATTAGCAACTCCTACGGCAGTTATGGTTGGTGTAGGTAGAGCTGCAAAAAATGGAATTCTTATTAAAGGTGGAGCGACTATAGAGTTATTTAGTAAAACTAAAAAAGTTGTATTTGATAAAACAGGAACATTGTCCAATGGTAAATTTAAAATTCAAGAATTTAAGAAATGGGATGACTCCTACCCTGTTGAAGCAATAATTTATGAATTAGAAAAACATTCCTCACATCCGATTGCAAAATCACTTTGTGAAAATTTAGAGTCTTTTAAGGAGGAAATAGAATTTAGTGACATAAATGAAATTAAAGGCAATGGATTTACTGCAGTAGATAAACTTGGGAATACATATACATTCGGATCTGCGAAATTCCTTTCAATTGAAGAGGCCGATTTGAAAACAAATTATCAATTATTTTTAAATATTAACAATCAACTAGTTGCTGCGCTTTCTATACAAGACCAGATAATGGAAGGTGCAAAAGAATTGGTAGCGTTTTTAAATACTAAAAACATAGAAACGATTTTACTAAGTGGAGATACACAACAAAAATGCGACTCCTTAGCAAATGAGATCGGAATAAAAACTGTTTTTGCACTGCAATCTCCAGAAGAAAAAATTGAAAAAATAAAAGTATTTACTGCAGATGAAAACACCAGTATGTTTGGCGATGGTATAAACGATGCTCCAGCTCTTACAAAAGCTACAGTAGGAATTTCGTATAGTAAAGCGACAGAGGTAGCAGTACAGTCAGCAAGTATAGTATTGTTAAACCATAAGCTAAGTTTATTAGAGAAAACCCATCAGATCTGTTCACATACTTATAAAACAATAAAGCAGAATTTATTCTGGGCATTTGCCTATAATCTAATTGCAATTCCATTGGCAGCCATGGGGTATTTAAGTCCAATATTTGCTGCATTAACTATGGCATTTTCTGATATTGTTGTAATTGGAAATTCGATACGATTGAAATATAAAAACATAAATTCATAAGTGAATCCTACGGTTTTACATCTAGCAAAATGGTATCCCAATAAAATTGAACCTTTATTAGGGATTTTTGTGCGTAAACATATTTTAGCTACTAAAAACAATTTCCATCATAAGGTAATTAGTATTTACAATACGGATGATTATGAGAATGAAATTACTCGAATCACCACTAATTTTGAAGGTGTAGATGAAGTTGTGTTCTATTATAAAAGTGGCATTACAGCAAAGTTAAAAGTCTTTTATAAGGTTTGGAAAGAAATAAATTCTAGTCCAGCAACTCTAGTACATTCACACATTATTAGTTGGGCAAGTACTTTAGCCTACATACATTCTATTTCTACTAACACACCCTTTTTCA
Organism: uncultured Flavobacteriales bacterium; assembly: GCA_913041775.1. GTDB lineage: Bacteria > Bacteroidota > Bacteroidia > Flavobacteriales > UBA7430 > UBA6772. The sequence goes on along the minus strand of CAJWJW010000182.1, from coordinate 30 downwards.
TAAGTGAACACTGGAGTGGATATCATTATA
>CAJWJW010000181.1 GCA_913041775.1 uncultured Flavobacteriales bacterium | reverse complement strand
TGCTGCACGTGTAATAATAGCTGATCTTTTGCTTGTACTTTGTATGAATGCATAGTTTTCGTTTTTCTAGCAAACCAAATTTACGCTTTTTAGGTTTAGTTATGAGTGAGAGAAAATATTTTATGCACGCATACTATTTTTTAGTATTTTAGAGCATTATTAAGAAATCCACATGTCAAAATATATTATTGCCTTAGATCAAGGAACTACAAGTTCTAGAGCTGTTTTGTTTAACGAAAATGGTGCTTGTATTGCGATTAAGCAAAAAGAGTTTGCACAAATTTTTCCTCAACAAGCTTGGGTAGAACACGACCCTGAAGAAATTTGGGCTTCACAAGAGTTTGTTTTAAACGCCCTTTTAGATATACCTGAAGTTAAGGCTGGAGAAGTTTTAGCTATTGGGATTACCAATCAAAGAGAAACAGCTGTTCTATGGGATCGAAATACTGGAGAACCTGTGTATAATGCAATCGTATGGCAAGATAAAAGGACGGCTTCTATTTGTGAAGATTTACGTACCGAAGGACTTACAGAATACTGTAAAGACACTACAGGTTTAGTAATTGACTCGTACTTCTCTGGAACAAAGGTTAAATGGATTTTGGACCATATACAAGGGGCGAAAGAAAAAGCATTAAAAGGAGATTTGTGTTTTGGGACTATTGATTGCTGGTTGTTATGGAATTTAACAAAAGGAAAAGTACATGCAACTGATTACTCCAATGCATCTCGTACAATGGTTTTTAATATTAAAGATTTACAATGGGATAGTAAGATGCTCGATGCCCTTCAAATTCCTAAGTCTATTTTACCTGAAGTGAAAGATTCTGCATCACATTTTGGAGAATATGAATCTAAAAATGGCCTTATTCCTATTACAGCTATGATTGGCGATCAACAGTCAGCCTTGTTTGGTCAGGCTTGTTTTGAAAAAGGAATGGCGAAGAATACATACGGAACGGGTTGCTTTTTATTAATGAATACAGGAGATGAAATCAAAGTATCACCATCTGGTTTATTAAATACTATAGCTTGGGGTGTAGATGGTAAAATAACCTACGCTCTAGAAGGTTCTGTTTTTGTTGGCGGCGCTGCAGTACAATGGTTGCGAGACGGATTGGGAATTATTGACTATGCCTCAGAAACTGAAGAAATTGCCAAGAATACAGAAGATAAAGACGTGTATGTGGTGCCTGCCTTTGCCGGATTAGGCACTCCTTATTGGGATATGTATTCGAGAGGCGCAATATTCGGACTTACTAGAGATACTGGAAAAGACCATATTGTAAAAGCTACCTTAGAGTCTTTGGCTTATCAGTCGAAGGATGTTTTAGATGCCATGCAAAAAGATTCTGGTATTCAGCTTCAAAAGCTCCAAGTTGATGGAGGAGCCTCTGCCAATGATTATTTAATGCAGTTTCAGGCAGATTTATTAGATGTAGAAATAGAACGTCCAGACCTTATAGAAAGTACAGCCATTGGCGCTGCTTATTTAGCGGCTTACTCTATTAGATTATGGTCCTTAGATGAAATAAAAGCGAAAAGAAAAGTAGCTAAAACCTTTCGGTCCACACAAAATAAAAATTGGCGAGAAACAAAAAGTTCACGTTGGAATGAGGCTGTAAAGCGTACCATGAATTGGGTAAAGAAATAAACGTTGCAGTTTTATATTGTATAAAATTAAATTTACATTCAATGAGCAATAGCTTAGATAGTACACAAAGAATAAATAATCTTGATTTAGCGTCTAAAGAACAGTTTGATCTTATAGTAATAGGTGGCGGAATAACTGGTTCTGGAATTGCCTTTGATGCGGCATCGAGAGGAATGAAAGTACTATTATTAGAAAAACAAGATTTCGCTGCCGGAACGAGTTCTCGCTCAACAAAGTTGATTCATGGCGGACTACGATATTTAAAACAATTGGAATTTGGCTTAGTACGTCAAGTTGGGAAAGAAAGAGCTATTTTATATAATAATGCTTCTTATTTGGTGCATCCTGAAAAACTCTTATTACCAATATATAAAACTGGAAGCTTAGGCTATTATTCAACCTCATTAGCCCTTTGGGTTTACGATTTGTTGGCAGGAGTACAAAAGACTGAAAGTCGTGTTATGCTTTCAAAAGATAAAACGATTACCGAAGAGCCTCTTCTGAAAAATAAAGGATTACTTGGTTCTGGTATGTATTACGAGTACCGAACCGATGATGCCCGTTTAACAATGGAGGTTTTAAAAACTGCCGTTCATTATGGAGCCCAGGCATATAATTATACTCAGGTAGGTGATTTTATTATTGAAAAGAGTCAAATTGTAGGAGTTGTAGCTACAGACTTAATCAACGAATCTAAGTATACGTTTACTGCCAAGTATGTTGTTAACGCTACTGGTCCTTGGGTTGATGAACTTAGAAAGAAAAATTCTGAAGACCTAAACAAACATTTATTTCTTACTAAAGGTTTTCATTTAGTGTTTTCTCAAGAACGTATT
>CAJWJW010000180.1 GCA_913041775.1 uncultured Flavobacteriales bacterium | reverse complement strand
GACCTCCTATGATGAATCAAGCTGTTATTAAAATGTGCGACGATTGGGGTGTACCTGAAGAAAATGTTGCCTTTGATGACTTCGGTGGTTAATCGTATTTCAAATAAAAAAAGACTCGCATTTTGCGGGTCTTTTTTGTGTAGAAGTAATCTTTTTAGTAAAAAAGTCGAAATAGTCAAAGTTTTAAAATATCCTTTAAAGAAGGGGGTTTAAGTTTTTTATTACCGAACTCTTTTCTTTTTGTAAAAGAAGCGTATAAAATGTGCGTAAGCAAAATCCTCTTTAAGCTTGCCGAGCGAAAGGGAGTCAAGTGAGTTCATTTTGTGAGTCATTTTAAGCTTCTGAAACGTCTAGAAAGAAATGAAGTCATGATTTTTCGTTCTTTTTATCAAGGAAAAGGACTACAACAAATATTTATAGTTCTTCATCGTAACTCATAAGACTATTCTAGTAACATCAATACATAACTAATAAATCATCATAATTTTAACTACTTTTGAATTCTTATAACCTGTAGAAGGCACTATCAAATGAGAAAAATTCTTTACCTACTTACACTCCTACTCTTTTCTTGTGGTACAAAATCAACAAAAGAAATACTGGTTAGCAATTACGGATATACGCAAGGCACCACCTACAGTATTCGTTATATGAGTACAGATGCAATAGATTACCAAAGTGATATTGATAGTGTATTAAAGGCCGTAGATATGTCTATGTCGACCTATATAGAAGAATCAAACATTAGTAAGATTAATAGGAATGAGTCTATGCAAACAGACTCTTTATTTGTGCGTGTTTTTGAAATGGCAATGCAGATTGCAAAGGAGACTCATGGAGGTTTTGATCCTACCATAGCAGCAGCAGTAAATTTTTGGGGATTTGGATTTGAAGAAATTCAAAATAAGAACGATGCGAAGCTTAAGCAAATAATGAAATCTGTAGGATACCAAAAACTCGCTATTATAGACAGTCTGATTGTAAAAGAAAATCCAAATACACAAATAGATTTCAATGCTATAGCACAAGGGTTTACAGTAGATTTAGTCTCCGAGCATCTACAAAAAAAAGGTCTAAATAATTATATGATCGAAATTGGTGGAGAACTAAAATGTAAGGGATTAAATGCCGACAGTGAACTGTGGAGAATTGGAATAGACAAACCATCAGAGATTATACAAGAAGATAGATTTCAGGCTATTATAGAAGTAGATAATAAATCTGTTGCTAGTTCTGGAAACTACCGAAAGTTTAAAATAGATGCTGAAACAGGAATGGCATATGCACATACTATAAATCCAAAAACGGGTAATCCAGTACAAACAAATTTATTAGGCATAACCATTATTACAGAATCATGTATGAAAGCAGATGCTTTAGCAACAGCCTGTATGGTTATGGGATTAGAAGAGAGTAAAATATACCTTGGAAACCACAAAGAAATAGATGCGCTACTTATCTACTCAGGTCCCAAAGGGGAATGGTTAAATTTCCAAACCGAAGGATTTAAAAAAATGAGTATTTATAGTAGTAATTAGTTGCTTCAATCCAGTAGATAAAAATGAATAGTGTCAATTTTAGAGCTACAAAATCCAGTAAACAGATGAACTAATTACCCTTATACAAAGGCAGTAAAACAAACAATTCCAATTATATGAAAATAGTATTTGCTACTAATAATCCAAATAAGCTTAAAGAAATACAATCTTTAATGCCAAATGGTATAGAGATTATAAACTTAAAAGAAATTGGTTGCACAGAAGATATTCCTGAGACAGGAGAAACACTGCAGGCCAATGCTTTTCAGAAAGCACACTATTTAAAAGAAAAATATGGCTACGACTGTTTTGCCGACGATACCGGATTAGAAGTAGAAACTCTAAATGGTGCGCCAGGAGTTTATTCTGCACGTTATGCAGGTTCTCAAAGATCTGCAGAAGATAATATGGCTAAAATACTTACCGAACTTAATGGTAAGGAAAACCGAAAAGCTCAGTTTAGAACAGCTGTTGCATTAATTCTAAATGGAGAAGAACATCTTTTTGAAGGAAAAGTGGAAGGACATATAAGCTTAGGGAAACAAGGAGAAGAAGGTTTTGGTTACGATCCAATATTTTTACCAGAAAACGAAGTAAGAAGCTTTGCTCAAATGACCATCATCGAAAAGGGAGCAATTAGCCACAGAGGAAGAGCTGTTAGGAAATTAGTTTCTTTTTTGAAAAGTCTATAGTTGCATATATTAGTCGTTAGCATCTAATAATTGTTACACTAAGCTTGTAGAAGTGTAGCGAACAGAAACACTATTAATTACTCAAAATTGTTAATATCTTCAAGGCTCAAAAAATAGGAGATTTAAAAACATCTTTTATATTTGAGACACTTCTAAAGAACTAGAATAAATATGGGAAATTTCATTGTATCGGCACGTAAATACAGACCTCAAACTTTCAACACCGTTGTAGGGCAAGAGTCTATAACCAATACTTTGAAAAATGCTATTGTA
>CAJWJW010000179.1 GCA_913041775.1 uncultured Flavobacteriales bacterium | reverse complement strand
TACATAAAAAAAATAATTGGTTTGTGATTTAAATTTAAATATATTGTGAGCAAGGAAAAAGGGAAAAAATAAAAAATACATTTCTGCTCTACCATTCAATATTTTTTATTGATAAAAGAGATGGCTTCAATAAAAGAATTTCTTGAGCTTAAAAATAATTCTATATTAGCATAACAAGGTAAGACTATACAAAGTACTTAGTTTGGTGCTCTAATCGAGACCTATAAAAATCGGTCTCTCTGTATCACAGTAGGAGTGAGGGATTCGAAAAAGAGTTCGAGTCTCGTCCAGACCGCAACTTTAAAAACAAATATTAATAAAAGCCTTGTAAATCAGTTATTTACAAGGCTTTTGCTTTTCCAAAACCTCAATAAATAGCATAAAATAACATCAAAAAGGTGCCCTAATCGAGACCTATTTTTTGTTAACACAAAACCTTTGTAAAGTCTTGATATTGTTGATAATAACTGCGAAATTTGACTAAATTAAATAGTCACTTTTCGTATATTATTGATGCTAAATCGGTGACCTATTTATGAAGGATACATTTTCAGTTTTATTTTTTTTGAAGGTTTCAAAGGCGAAATCTGACGGAACTGTACCTATTTATGTTCGAATTACTGCCAATGGGAGTCGTTCTGAAGTTTCTATAAAGAGATATATTTCAAAAGAGCGATGGAATAGTTCTAAAGCAAAAGCTAAGGGAACAAACCAAGAAAGCCAATTACTAAATAAGTATATAGACATTATTCAATCTAAGGTATTAGATGCGCATCAAACCCTTATTCAAGAAGGGAAACATATCTCTGGTAAATCAATTAAAAACAAGTATTTAGGAGTAGACGAGTATGCTAAGAAGCTCATTGAAGTATACCAATACCACAACCAAAGAATAGAGGAATTAATAGGGATAGAATATCAGTATTCTACTTATTCTAAGTTCAAGACCTCATTGATGCATTTATCAAATTTTATTCAATCAAAGTATAATGTCGATGATATTCCTCTTATTGACTTGCAGTATCAATTTATCACCTCGTATGAACATTACCTTAAAGCAACTTTAGGTGTAGGTATAAACACCTCTAATAAGTATCTAATGCACCTAAAGAAGGTTATTACTTTGGCTATTGATAATGAATGGTTAGTGCGTAACCCATTCAATAGGTTTAAGATGAAAAACAAGCCCTCTGAGAGAGTTTTTCTTATAGAAGATGAACTTACAAGAATTATTGAAACACCTATCTTAAATCAAAGAACATCAGAAGTTAGAGATGTATTTGTTTTCTGTTGTTTAACTGGACTTGCTTACTCCGATGTTAAGTCATTATCAAGTGATGATGTTACTAAGGGAATAGATGGTAAAATGTGGATTAGAAAGCATAGAAAGAAGACTGGGAGTTTATCTCGAATTAGTATCGTTCCATATGCAGTTGAGCTTATTGAAAGGTATAAAGACCACCCAGAGGCAAATACAAAAGAAATACTCTTTCCAGTAATAAGTAATCAAAGAATGAATATCTATTTAAAGGATGTAGGAGCTCTATGTAATATAGATAAAAAATTGACGGTTCATATGGCTCGTCATACCTTTGGAACCTATACAGCTACTCTAGGAGTTCCTATTGAAACCATTGGTCAAATGATGGGACATAAGTCGATTAAAACCACACAGATTTATGCAAAGATAATAGACAAGAAAATAGCTAATGATATGGATGATTTCTCAAACAAACTACCCGAATTTAAGGTTAAAGCAAGTTAGCACACACGCCTCTCAATTTGTTAAAAATCAATTAGTTATTGTTGATAAGTGGCTACATTTCACCTTTAGCTAAAGCCTCATTATTCGTATCTTTAAAATAAAACAAATGTACAAAGACGAGATAATTACAAAGGCAGACCTTGAGAAATTGAAAACAGAGATAAAAAATATAATTATCAGTCTGATAGATGATGCATTTTCTAAGAACAAATGGCTGAAATCAAATGATATTCAAAAGATGCTTGGAGTATCCTCAGGAACACTCAAAAACTTAAGATTAAATGGAATACTCCCTCATTCTAAAATTGGGGGTACTATCTATTATAATTACGCAGATATTCTTTGTGTCTTAGAGAAGAATAAGATTTCGAATATATTAGAAACGAAGGCATAAAAAAACCACCCTCTCGAGTGGCTTCATTAAAATTCAAGTCAATTTTAATCACAGACTAGGATGTTAGTTTGACATATTTCTCCATTAGAAAAAACTCCTGAAACATCAGAATTAAATAATACTCTTGTCCCAGATGTTTCGTTTTGAATATTAATAACAGAATATTCGCTTCCGTCACTTGAATAAACTATATCGCCATAACTTAAAACATTAGAAAGGCTTCCGTTAAACCACACATAACTTCCATAACTACTATTTACAACAAGACTAATTGTGTCATCACAATCTGAAACGCATGTTCCGTTATCTACACTTGCATTAGGATTATAGTTTGTAGCATTACTATCGGTACAA
>CAJWJW010000178.1 GCA_913041775.1 uncultured Flavobacteriales bacterium | reverse complement strand
TCTACTTTTTCTTTCAATATCCTAAGTATAAAAAGAGGGGACTTTACGTCCCCTCTTATCTTTCACCATAAATACGGTGCAAATATACATATTTTTTCTATTCCTTAACGTATAACAAGTCTTTTATAGGCTTGATTAGTTTCTGAGCTAACTTTAACCAAATATACTCCAGGAGAAAGCTTAGATAAATTGAAGAACTCTTCTTGAGCACCTACTACAGAAACATTTCTTGTGTACACCTTTTGTCCTTGAACATTAAAGAATTCTATGTCTACAATTTCTTTTACTGTAGTAGCAAAAGTTATATAACAACTAGAATTGGTAGGGTTAGGGTAGATTGATAAAGAACTTTGAAGCTTGTTTTCAAACACACTTAAAGGACTTGCATAAACATAGATATCATCTAAGTAAATCCAGTAATTCCCTTCATCATTATAATGTCTAAATGCAATATAAACTTCTTGCCCAGCAAAAGCACTTAAATCAATTAATCGCTGAGTGTATTCATCAGATGGGACCGTTTCTTCAAAAATAATAAATTCTCCTTCATCAATTAACGAATCTTCGTGTGCGTCGTATACAAGAACTGCATAATTGTCTAAGTAAGTAGCATCTTTAGCTTTCACATAATAAGAAATAGTTGTGTTTGCTTCGATTTTCAACTTAGGTAATCTCAATAAATTATCAGGATCTAAAGAACCTAAATTATCAATATAAGAACTCGAACCTACAGCTCTTAAACTATTGTGAGCTGCATCATCATCATCACTTAAATGAGACCAGATAGAACCGTCTTCATCTCTATCCATGTTTTCCCAACAGTCCGATAAAAAAGCGTCTTCTTCAAAGTCTTCATAGAATGGTAAGCCTACAGGAACACAGGTTGTATTTGCTTCACACAAACCATCGTCTATCGTAGCTTCCATATTATAATTCAATGCATCGTCGTCAGTACAACCAGCAATTTCATCTTGCCCTTGAACGTATAGCATCGACAAATCGTCTATATAAAACAAGCGTGGTTGTTCTTCTGGAGTCATCGACTTAAACTGAACTCCAGCCAAAGTCGTAGAACCATCTTCCATTAATCTATCCTGATATATAAATGGCCAAACAAAAGCTTGCTCATCATTAATAGACAAATCTGCAATTCCATTATCAATATCCACTAAATGCTTAATTTCAAACCATTCTCCTACTGGTACGATAAACTCAAATGTGTTCTCTCCTCCTGTATTCAAGTGAGCAGATCCATCGCTATCGGCATAAAATTCCATTGCAGGAATAACATCCGCCTCTTCACAAGACATTTGATGCATTAACCTGTAATAAGCAGAACCATCTGTAGGGACGAACATAGAGAAACTAAATTCATAGGCACCGTAAGTCATGTCGCCTAAAGACTTATACACGTCAGAAGGTCCATGGTAAATAAGCATTGAATTATCTCCACTCTGAGCAAACAACTGAGAGACCTGAGCTAAATTTTCTATTTCACACAAAGATTCCCAATCCTCAGACTGAGGAACGATTTCGTTAAATGGAGTATATAATTCAAAATCATCTGAAGTAAATACTTGACCAATAAAACCAACCGTAAACTCGGTAATGAACTCTTGTTGTTCGTCACTAGAGTCTGTAATAATTAACTGATAGTCACCAGGCATCACAGAAGTCATTTCTAGATCTTCGCCTATTACAACACCATCACTATTTAACCAAGTAACGGTTAAAGGCTGAAGACCTCCAAAAATATCTACAGAAACCTCACCTGTAGAATGCCCCATTCCTGTAGCTGAACTTACAGATAAGTCGATACTTAAAGGCGGAACACATTGCTCTTCTTTTTCGATTCCTGCAGCAGCTAAAACACCATAATATCCTCCTCCAGTTTCGGTATAAGTAGTATCCAAAGGACTAATAGTAACAATTGTAGGGACCCCGGTAATTCCATATGAATTGTGCGCTGCGTTACCATCACCATCGTTACCACTTACCATTGGTAAGCCATGAATACCAGGCATAAACTCCTCTTCGAAGTCAATACAAGCCTGAGTATCGGAACCAGTATCAATAGAAATAAATATAACATCATTATAGTTACAGCCAAAATCAACAAAACCTTTACCAAAAGCAGGAGCTCCAGCTTGACAAGGACCACACCAGGTACCAAAAAAGTCAACTACAACATACTTACCTTGACCTAAATAGTCATAAAGTTCGTGCGTTTCACCTAAAATATCGGTTACTACAAAATTGGGTGCAGTTACAGGATCTTGAGCTTTCGCAGTAGTAACAAAGGCAGTAACTACAGCAAGTAAAATGTAAAGTTTTTTCATGATTCTTAGTTTATTGAGGGTAAATATACAAAAACAATTAAGTTTTAGACTTCTCAACAAAAACCCTTCCAAAAAATGAAGTGCTATTTGCTAAACAAAACACTTTCAACTTTGATGGACAACCTAATAAACACACTATTCAGCTGAACAAAAACCTATTAAACAACCTTAGAGAAGG
>CAJWJW010000177.1 GCA_913041775.1 uncultured Flavobacteriales bacterium | reverse complement strand
AACTCTATTACCTTTCTTTGCCATTGCTCTTCTTTTTATAAGGCTGCAAATTTAAAACATTTCTGTTAGTATACAAGCCTATTCTACTTAATCTTCTTTTTTTTCGAATAGAAATAATTCTTCCGAAAATTCAACATCATTCTCATCAGTGTTTCCTAGTTCTTGGCTCTGATAATAAGACTTTGGAAAAATACGAAATTTCTTCGTAATACCAACATTAATCTCTATTGGCATATTAAAATCATCTTCTACAGCCTCCCACTTGTACCAAAGAGATAGATTACCTCTTTTATTTTTGAATTTGTACCGCAGTACTGGCAAATCAGAATATGCTAAAAATTGATTAAAGATAGGCTTTAAATCCACTCCAGATTTCCTGCAAATATATTCTATCACCTCAGTACCTTCACAGTTCTGTATTGCAAAATCTTGAGCAATATCTCTAAGTATAGAAAACCACAAAGAATCTTCATTTAGGGTGTTTCGTATTGAATGTAGCATCCACGACCCTTTATAATACATATCGATGGAGTTCCCTTTATGATTATGTCCATTTACACCCAGAATTGGACTTTTACCACTAATAAAATCTTTCTGATAAGTTAAGTATGTTAACATAGATTCATAACCATACAACTGCTCTACATATAAGGCTTCGGTATAGGTGCAAAAGCTCTCGTGTATCCACATATCAGCAATATCGCTCATACTTACACTATTTCCCCAGTATTCGTGTCCTGACTCATGAATTACAATAAAATCGAAATCCATATTTCCTGGATATCTACCTAAATACCCAGGTTTGTACTGGTTTCCATAAGCGATAGCACTTTGATGCTCCATCCCTAAATAGGAAGTTTCAACCAAAGCGTAACCATCATTCCAAAAAGGATAAGGTCCAAAAAGGTTTTCATAAATAGCCAACATCGGTTTAACTTGCTGAAATTGTTTTTCAGCTATTTCTTCGTTCCCCTTTAATACGTAATAATCAAGTGCTAAAGTATCGGAATCAGAAATATAGACATCTTCTAAATGACTGTAATTGGCAATATTTAAAGTTACGTTGTAGGTATTAATTGGATACGAAACCTTCCAAGTAGAAACCCTTAGGTCACCTACAAAACTAGTTGACTCCAAATTCCCATTTCCAACAAACTGGAGTTCTTTAGGTACGGAACAAGTAATACGCATACTGTCAGGCTCATCAGACAAATGATCTTTACATGGCCACCATGCAGAAGCTCCTAATCCTTGGCAAGCAACACCAATCCATGGCAAACCTTGAGAATCTTTCTTCCATACAAATCCTCCATCCCAAGGAGCATTATTTGCAACTATAGGTTGTCCATGATAATAGACTCGTATACTTTCTGTGGAACCGACAGTAAAATCAACGGGAAAGGCAATAAAAAAGGCATTGTACTTTCTAGTCACATCGCAAATAAGTCCATTATAAACAACACTATCTATAGTGAGATTTTCAAACAAATCTAATTGCATCAGCTTAGCTTTTTCGAGTACAGTAAAAGCTATGTCATTATAAGCACGTATAGATTTAGATTCAACATCTAGTTCTATAGAAAGGTGGTAATAATTAACATCAAACCAGATTCTTTCAGTAGATAAGGCTCCGCGAAGTGTGTCCTTTAAAGAAAAGTTTTGAGCATGAGCTAAGGATAGTAAGAAGAAGAAAGTATAGATCAACTTAGGCATCGGACATGTCCTTATAAATTGAAACTGCAACACGCTCCGAAGCACCAATACCACCAAGTAAAAGACGTAGTTCGGTATATTCTTTTTGCATGTATTTGGCTTTATCATCTAGCAGAATTATGTTTAATTCTGCTACCATATTTTCTACAGTTAAATCGTCTTGCAATAGTTCTTTTACAATCTCTTTATCGCTTATTAAATTCACCAAAGAGATGTATTTAATATCAACCAATAGCTTAGCGATAGCAAAAGATACTTTACTAGTTTGGTAACAGACTACCTGAGGAACATTGAACAAAGCAGTTTCTAAAGTTGCAGTCCCCGAACTTACCAAAGCAGCATCTGCTTGGTCGAAAAGTGGATACGTTTTATTATAAACTACTTTAATGGAAGAATTTTTTAAAAAGGATTGATAGAAATCGTCGCCTAAGGCTAAAACTCCAGCAATGACGAAATCGCAGTTGGGGAATTGTTTTTCTACCTCCAACATTTTGGGAAGCATTTTAGTGAGCTCTTGTACCCTACTTCCAGGAAGTAATGCGACTAAAGGTCTTCCTCCCTGTTTCCATAGAATTTCTTCTTTTAAAACACTTGATCTATAATTAGACACAGCATCTAAAAGCGGATGTCCTAAATAGTCTACTTCGTAATCGAATTGAGCATAAAAATCTTTTTCGAAAGGAAGTATAGAATATAGTTTAGTAACATATTTTTTAATATCGAAAACTCTATTTTTTTTCCAAGCCCATACCTGTGGCGAAATATAATAATAAACAGGAATATTATGTTGTTTGGCAAATTTTGCAATTCGCATA
>CAJWJW010000176.1 GCA_913041775.1 uncultured Flavobacteriales bacterium | reverse complement strand
AAGCTTCAAAAGCTATGTTAAGAATTGCTATAACAGGCCCAGAATCTTCAGGGAAAACAACTTTAGCTAAGGCGATTTCTGAGCACTATAACATTTCATTTGTGCCAGAATTTGCAAGAACTTATTTAGAGAAAACAGAAGGGAAATACATGCAATTAGATTTAGATAATATAGCGCAAGGACAATTAAAAAACCTAATTTCTGCAGAAGACTCTATTGTTATTTCCGATACAGATTTCTCCGTACTCGAAATATGGTCGCAGTACAAATACAAAAATACCTCAGAATTAATAAACAAATTAGTACAAAAAGAATTGTTTGATTTACACATTCTATGTAGTCCAGACATCCCTTGGGAAGCCGATTTACTTAGAGAAAACCCTAATTCTAGAGACTTACTTTTTGAACTTTATAGTGAATCGCTAAAAAGCTACAACAAGAATTTTATTGTGGTAAATGGATCTACTAAAAATAGACTAGAAAAAAGTATACAAGAAATAGACCCACTTATAAAATTGATGTAGGTTTGCATCATCTCTAAGGGGTGCTGCTTTATTTAAGTGGCTGAGATTATACCCATTTTAACCTGCTCAGGATAATGCCTGCGAAGGGAAGTGATATAAAGTGCTAGCTATTAATTACATATAGAATTAGCCCCTTGTTCTTGGTTTATACTCTAAATATGAAAACAAGAATTTTTTCAAAAATATTTGGTTTGATCCTATTCATGCCATTTATTGCCTTTTCTCAACAGAATATTCAAGGACTTGTAAAAGGAAACGATGGAATTACTATTCCAGGCGTTAAAGTAGAAATTCAAGAAACTTTCTTTAAAACATTTACAAACCCTAAAGGAATCTTTGTGTTTGGTAAATTGAAAGTTGGAGAATACAAACTTAACTTTTCTGTTGCCGGGTTTGTACCCCTTAGTAAAACAGTTCTTATAGAAAATAGTGATCAAGAATTCACTATCGTCTTAAGTAAACACGCACAACTAATTAACGAGGTTACAGTCTCAGCAATACGTGCAAACGAAAAAACACCTACAACCTATTCTGAAGTAAAACTAGAAGAAATTGAGGAGAACAACTTTGGGCAAGATTTACCCTATATCCTTAATTCATTACCTTCTACAGTGGTTACTTCAGATGCAGGATCTGGTGTTGGATATACAGGAATTAGAATCCGTGGAATTGATCCTACTAGAACAAATGTCACCATAAATGGTATCCCAGTAAATGATTCTGAATCTCATGGAGTCTATTGGGTAAACATGCCAGACTTTGCTTCTTCGGTAAATAATATTCAGGTACAGAGAGGTGTCGGTACTTCTTCAAACGGAACTTCTGCTTTTGGGGCAAGTATTAATATGGAAACGAATACTATAAACAAAGAAGCTTATGGTAATGTAGACAATTCATTCGGGTCTTTTAATACTTCAAAAAATACAGTTAAAGCTGGTACAGGATTGCTAAATGGCAAGTTTACTATCGATACGCGATTATCGCTTATTAAGTCTAATGGTTATGTAGATAGATCGTCTTCTAACTTACAATCGTACTACCTATCAGGATCTTGGTTAGGAGAAAAATCTATTCTTCGTGCGACTCTATTTAGTGGAAAAGAAAAAACATCTCAGGCTTGGTACGGAACTCCAGAATCTGTAATAAACGGAAATCTAGAAGAAATTACTGCTTATGCAGATCGTAATTATATTTACGGTAACGATAGAGAAAACCTTTTATCAGCTGGCAGAAAATACAACTACTATACTTATGATAATGAGGTAGATAACTACAAGCAAGATCATTATCAATTACATTTCAATCACACGTTTAACAATAATTTAAAGTTAAGTAGTGCCGCACATTATACAAGAGGAAAAGGTTTTTACGAGCAATATAAAGCAGACGAAGATTTTAGCGATTATGGCTTTGCTCCTATTGTTTTAACCAACGATACGATCAATACAACTGACTTAATCCGAAGAAGATGGTTAGACAATCATTTTTATGGTGGTGTATTTTCTCTTAGCTATGATAAAGAAGCACTTAATCTAACATTTGGTGGTGGAGCGAATCACTATATTGGTGGACATTTTGGTGAAGTTGTTTGGGCTGAATATTCTTCAGACAGTAATATTAGAGACCGTTATTACGATAATGATGCTGAAAAATTTGAAGCACATTCTTACTTAAAAGGAACTTACGAACTTGGTGGCTTAACAGTATATGGAGATCTTCAGTACAGACATATAGACTATACTTTTTTAGGAATTGATGATGTTAACGGTTCAATTGTAGCTGTTGACCAAACGAAATCATTTGATTTTATTAATCCGAAAATTGGATTAATGTATGATTATAATGAACGCAACAATACTTATATTTCTCTAGCTGTTGCGAATCGTGAACCCGTTAGAAGAGATTTTAGAGAAAGTACCCCAGAGAATCAACCTAAAACAGAAAACCTTATAAACCTAGAGGCTGGTTACCGATACAAAGGATATAATTTGATGTTAAATGCGAATGTGTACTATATGCATTATACAGATCAGTTGGTTTTAACTGGACA
>CAJWJW010000175.1 GCA_913041775.1 uncultured Flavobacteriales bacterium | reverse complement strand
AAGAGGAAACTTAATATTATTCTACAAAGAGGTTTAGAAATAGCTGAATTAAAAGAAGAGGATATGCCTTTAATATAATACCATTATGTAAATGACTATCCACTAAAGCGAAGGCATAAAAAAACCACTCTAAATTAATAGAGTGGTTTTTTTTAAAGCAAGGGTTAATAATTAATTAATTTGCTGTCGATCGCTCATAACTAAAATTACTAAAGATGTTATGTCTCTTATTGAACTGTAATTACTCCATACATGCCATTATGAGCTGAACATTGGTAATAATAAATTCCAGCAGCTGCAGGTGCCCAACTAACAACACCATTTGTAGCTCCATTATTACTTACGCCACTTACCTGATCACTTGTTCCGCCACCTTGAACTGTCTTGATATAAAATGGATGACTAGCAGCATTTACACTAAAGCTAATTGTCTCTCCTACACTAATTGTTATTGAAGGGTCATTACCGTTAACCTCTCCATTAGCGTCAGTTCCTACAAGGGTATAATCGCTATCAGAGCTTGCAGTTACAGAGATTGAGTAAGTAGATGATGGTGCATCAGGGGTATCACCATTACTATCGTCATCACTACAAGCAACGATTAATACTGTTAAAAGTAAAATTCCAAATTTTTTAATTGTTTTAATCGTTTTCATTGTTTTCATTGTTTTAATTGTATTCATTGTTTTCATTGTTTTCATTGTTTTCATTGTTTTCATTGTTTTAATTGTTTTAATTGTATTTATAAAATGCGAAAGTTGTTAATTAAAATTAAGGCATAAAAAAAAGCCAGCTATTTTGGACGGCTGGTGCTTTAGGTTATTTAAACACTATTATCGGCACACCATTTAAAAGTATATAATTCTTATATGCTACTGGTCTATTTATTGAAAGCAAAATTGCTTCTTTAGGACATTCTGTTTTTATCATTTGTTCTTTTATCGATTACATAGTTATCTATTGCAGCATCAGTTTCTTTGTCTGTTACTTGTTTCAATCTTTCTATTATTTCTGTAGTGAAGTTTTGTTGTTCTTGTATTTCTACTTATTGAGGTTTAGTAATTATATAATTAATATATGTCATTAAATATGTAACTACTTGATAATAAGTTGAGGTATTAAATAAAGAAATTACGCTCTTTTAAGCTGAACCTCAACTTTTCATTTTTACTCTTTTTGGTCATTTTTAAGTCCTTTTTGATGTTTTTTAGCTCATTTTTGATGTTTTTTGCACATTTTTAGGCTTTTTTATGTAAATTTCTTTATAGCCTTTTCCGAAAAGGAAAGTCAACTTCACTCCAAATGTAATATGGATTCTGCAGATACTTATCCAAAAGTAAAATACCAGTAATCTTAAGTGATGTTGAAGATTTAAAACTAGAACCTTGTGGTGTTTGTAAGCCTTAGGTATTTTATATTAAAGGCATTTCCTCTTACTTCAATTCAGCTATTTCTAAACCTCTTAAATAGGTCACTAGATAGTATCAGGGCTAGTAGGTTAAGAAGAGCCAACAAAAAAGCATAAAGCAACTGGAATTGTTCCCTAACTCAAGTTTCTGGAGTGACTAAGGTAAAATTTGCTTATTTTTGCAATATAGTGTGTGGTTTGAAGGTTTCAAAGGTCTTAATATGGACTAATTAAATCCTAAAAATAGTTTAAATACCTAATAATTAGCAGATTATACTTATAGAAAACATTATTTATGATAATAACACACAAAAGAACGCGAGCTCAAGAAAGTTCTGGAGCCATTGAAAGATTATATATTACCATGCGACACCTTTTTAACCGTGGGTTTTACAAGCCTATGGGAGTTTCTGGAGAAACGTTAAGAGAGTCTTTGCTTACCCTTAGACCTGAAATATATGGTTCTATAGCTGAAAACAAAGTGGAGTTAGAAGGATTGCTATATGTTATAGATCGATTACCAATCGGAATTGAAGAATGTAGCTTTATCAATCTAACAAGTGATGAAGGTTATAAAAACTCACATTTTGAACCTATAATCCCCTCCAAAAGAAGAAGAAATTGTTATCGGATTGATGAGGAGCAAATGAACATTGAAGTAACGCGTGGACGTTCTGAAATATACGATGTACTTACACACCTCACCTTTTTGTTTGTCGAATCTCATAAAATCATGTCTCGTGTAATTATCAACGATGGGAATGATGTGAATAGGGATTGGAAAAAATTAGAGAATGCTGCTCTTAAAAAAGGAAAACTAAGTCAAAAAGAGAAAGAAATAGCCTTAACACATACCGCTAATTTTTTAGGAAGAACCTTTGAAGAAGTTAGTGATGCATATCCAAATTTTGCTACTAAAACGGACCCTAACCGTTTTCTAAAGATTATTTATTATTTAGGAAACCTAGCCATACAAGAAGTCACTACCGACAACAAACGAATTGTAACTTTTAGTCCTGTTTTACGAGAACGTCTAGGGCATCATATTCATGGTGAAATTTGGGCTTCTTCCATTAAGAAAAAACTAGATGAAACCAATTTATTAGTAAGACCCATACACATTATAAGCGCCAATATGCACAGTGTAATGAACACGCTATACAGTCCCTTAGCATTGACAACG
>CAJWJW010000174.1 GCA_913041775.1 uncultured Flavobacteriales bacterium | reverse complement strand
TAATTCATTTTTTTTTTTGCTTACAAATTCTATATTTTCTTTACTTGCTCTTAAAGCTTTACCTTGTCTTAACAGATAGTTTCTACCAAAGCCATTTTTGACCTCAACTTGGTCACCAATTTTGCCAAGCTTCATAATATTTTCTAAAAGTATAATTTGCATAATTAAATTAGTCCTAAAATTTTGGCTTTTTTTATTTCACTTGTTAATTTTCTTTGTTTATTTTGAGAAACTGAAGTTATTCTTGATGGCATAATTTTATCTGTATCTGAAATATATCTTTTAAGTAGTTTTATGTTTTTATAATCAACTACCGGAGCATCTTTACCAGACAGCGGACATTTTTTTGAAAACCTAGAGTCAGACTTTGTAAACAAACTTTTTTTAATCAGTTTAACTAAATTTTAAATAGATAGTACTTGTAAGTTTAGTCTATGGTATCAATAATTAGGTAAGAATAGACACTAGTACATATCGCTTTAGCGTCTAAAAATAGTTGAAGAAGGTATATTGTAGGAGTCGAAAGACCGAAAAGGATAACCTTTCCGGTCTTAATTAATTTTCATTAAAAACCGTCAATCTATATAAGTCGGTACAAGTTGTTTGTGTTTATAATTTTATAACTTCAACATCAGCTAAAATATTTAATGTTGTAGAAACAGGGTCTGTGTTTGCCGTAATGGTAACTGTTTTGTTTTGAGAGCCTTGTTGTTTTCCAGGACTATAAACTACCTCAATTTCTCCAGTGGCACCAGGCTTTATAGGTTCTTTAGGGAATTTAGGAACAGTACATCCACAAGATCCTTTAGCGTTTGTGATAATCAGAGGCTCTGAACCTGTGTTGGTAAATTCAAAAGCATACTCTACAGATTCTCCTTGGATGATTTCTCCAAAGTTCCATTCTGTAGCTTCAAATTCCATTTGAGCATCTGAAGTAGTGTCTACTTGATCTAGACTTACTGGTGTGCGTTTTTTTTGTTTGCTAGCATCAATTTTCGAACTCGCTGTGTCCCCACAAGCGGCTATACTAAGACTCAAAATAGCTATTAAAATAGTGTTTTTCATTGTGCTATATTTAGGTTTTTAAATGCAAAAGGGTTCAAATTAAACCTCTTCCTAGTTTTTTTAATTTACCTTCTTCTTTTAAACGAATGGCTAATTTATCGATCACCCCGTTAATAAATATTTTACTCTTTTGACTAGAGTAGTCTTTAGAAAGCTCAATGTACTCGTTAAGCGTTACTTTAACAGGAATTGTTTCGAAGTTTAACAATTCGCAAATGGCCATTTGCATAAGCAACTGATCCATATCCGAAATACGTTCTTCATCCCAGTTACTAGCAGTTTCTACGATGTATTTTGTGTAGTCTGAAGAATTTAGTATTGTATGTTTTAATAAATTCGAAGCAAAAGTTCTGTCTTCTTCATCCTTAAATAAAGGTTGAAGTCTAGCGTATTCATCACTTTCAGGTTTAAGAGACTTAATCGTTTTTATAATTGCTAAGTTAGAAACCTCAAAGTCATCAAGCCAATAAATACTTTTTTCCTCTAAAAAGGAATGTACATCCTCATTAGCTGCAATAAATTCCATGAACAAAGTAGATACAAACTTACGATCGTCTAGAAATGAAGATTCCGAATTGTTTAGGTATTCTGTATACATCTCCGACTCTTGGATCTGTCTAAATATTTTACTTACCAATTCGGGGTTTGCGTCCCAATAAATCTCCTTGTTTTCAAAATGCTCGGTAAGAGAAAGATTATCAGCTAAAAGAGTCAGTGTTTTATTGTCTGCAAATTTCGTGATTGGGTTCAGGTCTTCCTGGGTAGGAAGTAATTTTATTTTACCCTTTTCTATCTTCTCTTCTGCTTGCTTTTTAATGGCTACAAGTAATAATAGTAAGTGTAGATACAAAGCATGTGCTTTGTCTAAACTATTTTCAAGGTCGCTCTCACTTTTTGTTAGATTGTCACTTTCCGAATGAAAAAAAGCGTAAAGAATTTGAAGTACTTTAATTCTAATATGTCTTCTGTTGAGCATAGATTTGGGTTTCAATGAGCATAAAGATAAAGAAGGAAAGTTCCTTCGAACTTCCCTTCAAATATAATTTTTCTTATTTAGCTAAAGCTTTCCTTACACGGTTTTGAGCAATTTGTTTTGCTGCTTCGTGTGAAGTGATTCCTTCTAACTCAGATTTCTTTAATATCTCTAGCGTAGTATTGTAAATTTCTTTCGTCTTTGCTAAGGCACCTTCTCTGTTGTATCCTTGTAATTCAGAATAAACATTAATTAAACCACCAGCATTAATTAAGAAGTCAGGAGCGTAAATCATTCCCTTATCCATCACCATTTGACCGTGTTTTACTTCATCAGCTAATTGGTTATTAGCAGCACCGGCAATAATTTCACAATTTAAACGACTCAATGTATCGTCGTTTACCGATGCTCCCAATGCACATGGAGCGTAAATATCCATATCTACATCATAAACAGCATCACCTTCAACAATAGTAGCACCATACTTAGCTGCTACCATATCCAAACGTTCTTTACTAATATCGTTAATGGTAACAATAGCACCTTCTTCGGTTA
>CAJWJW010000173.1 GCA_913041775.1 uncultured Flavobacteriales bacterium | reverse complement strand
CTTTTACAAGGGCCACACCAAGTAGCCCATACATCAACATATACCAATGAGCCTACAAATTCTGAGAGTGAAAGACTATCGCCATTAACATTTGGATATGTAAAGTCGAATGCAGGTCTTCCAGTATTAAAAGTAGCCATTTCTATACGTAAATCGTTCAGTTCATTATATTTAATGCTGTCAGACTGTAGTGCTTTGTATGCTTCCATAATCACGTCTCCATCTTCTAAAACTTCATTTTTAATAAAGTCTTTTAATAGATCATAAGCGATTTTGTCTTTGGTTATTTGATTGTTAAACGTGCGAGCTATAAAATCGAAATTTGAAAGTAATTCATGGTCAAAATCCGCAGACATATTTGAGCTTACATAAGTTTTAAGGAAGTTGTAAGAATTGTTGTCTTCTAAAAAACTAGGATCATTAACATCTATATCCTCCATAAACTTGAAGTAATTGACACTAAGTTCGATTTCCCCATTTCCTAAATTCGAGTAGTATTTTTTATAATTGAGTTTTTTACTAGCCCACTGAAGTGAAATGACTCTTTTTTGTTCTGTTTTAAAAATACCTTCTCCCACTGAATCTAAGAGCCCATTCATTTGTGCACTTGCTTGGGCAACAGCTGTAAGAAAATTAGGTTCTTCTAAAGAATACAATTCTCTTAAGTCAAGATTATCTTCAAGTAGGTATTTCGCAGCTAGAAAACTTGAAGCTTTGGACCCCTTATATTTGATCGTTTCATCAAACTCTGAAGGATTTATATTCACCCTTATACTGTCGCCAGGCCTTACATACATAGCTGTACTCTCCTTACCATGTGTAAAGTTCATATATTCTGGTGTATCCAATTCAAATTCTATCTCAAATGTAGCTTCACTGTCTAATGAGTCAGTATAGCTAGTTTTGTAATCTCTTGAACTAATCGAAGCAGTCTCGTCAAGTGGTTCTGTAATTGTACCTTTAATGATAGCGGTATTGTTTGCGGGTTGCTGACAGCTGAATAGTACACATACAGATAGTGCTAGGACTAAGTTTTTCATAAGGGGCTTATTTCGATTTAAATTTAAACCATTTTAGGCATTCAAAAAAAATACTGTTTTTTATGCTTGCTGCTATGTTTATTGGTGGCAATTATAAACGACAAATTTTAAATCCTGACTTACAATATCTACTTTATGGAATAATTTATAAAGGTGGGTTTTAGAGTTTAAGTGATTGCTCGTTACCATTTGGAAAGAGCCTCCTTTTTTAAGTACTCTTTTAACTTCTTTAAATAAGTCTAAAGCCACCTCAATGTTTGTTTCGTGTTCGAAGTGAAAAGGAGGATTAGAAATTATTAAGTCGAAAGAATGATCTTCAAAGTCAGCCAAACAATCGTTGTAATGGAAGAGTATTTTTTCTCCTTCAATGTTCATTTTAGAGGATTCAAGAGCAAGTAAAGAGTCATCTAAAAGGTGAATCTCTGTTAGTGGCTTTTCCTCTTGTATAGCATAGGCAAGAATTCCATTTCCAGAACCTAAATCTAAAATCTTATTGTGGTCTAATCTCACGTCCATGTTATCAATAAAAAACTGAGTTGCATGGTCAATATTTTTTGCCGAAAATACTCCGTAATGTTGTTTGAAAACTTTGTTACCCGAAAATTCAATTTCAGTTATTAAGTTTTCTTTTTCAACTACTTTTTTGCCTTTTAGAATAAGTATACGGGACTTTTTCCAAGCTTTAGACTGACTACAATCTTTAAAGTATTCTGCTGCTATAGTTAAGTATTGTTTTGAAAAATACTTAGTCATAAATCCGCAAATAACCTCTCCGTTTTCCGAAAGTGCCCCATGTGCTTGCGCCAATTGAAGTCTAAATAAGTCTAGAGATTTAGGAATCTTAATAAGTGCTAAATTATATTGGTCAGTTAAATCACCGATAGAGCTATTTGTAGGAAGCTCTATTTTTAGTTCGTTGTCTTCGAAGTTAATTTGAAAAGCTTTTTCTTGGCTCTTAAAATCGATGATTGCAGTTGGTTTGTTTTCTGAAAGGATCGTGCTTAAAAATCCAAACCTATCGTTGTAGATTACCACTTTTTCACAAGCTATTTCATCTTCCTCTAAGTAGTTTAAGATATGTTCGTCTGCAGCACTCCATGCTTGTAGTGATTTATTGTCTGTTGTTGGGTAACGGTCAATAGTGAACGTTTTTTCTTGATAGGTATATTTCATCTCTTAAAGTTCAAATGCTGTTTTTACTATGCTTACAAAATCTAATTTTTCCCAAGGGAAGGTTTCAATTTCTTTCACTATTTCTTTTCCACCGCCTATTTCAAAACGCACGGTTTTCTTTTCTGATATCCGTCCCATATGTCCATATGCGGCAGTTTCGCTGTAGATAGGATCTTTTAATTTAAATCGCTCCACTATTGCTGCAGGTCTCATATCGAATAATAGATCTACTTTTTCTGCTATAGCACTGTCGCTCATATTTACCTTTGATGTTCCGTAGGTATCTACAAAAATATTCATCGGTTTAGCTACTCCAATTGCATAAGCTACTTGCACTAATATTTGGTCTGATATACCAGCAGCAACAAGGTTTTTAGCAATATGACGTGTTGCGTATGCTGCAGAACGGTCTA
>CAJWJW010000172.1 GCA_913041775.1 uncultured Flavobacteriales bacterium | reverse complement strand
GACAGACTCTGAAATTAAGGTATTGTTAGCCAATAAACCAGAACCACCACTTGACGAGAAAATTCATTGTTCACAATGTAATTCTGTAAAGCTAATCAGGACTCGTGTAAAATGGGAAATACCAGCTTTCAGATCAGGTTATGAAGATGAAGCAGCGATGTGGAATGAATTGATAAAAGGACAAGCCACTTATAAAGATAAGGTCGAATGCTTTATTTGTGGAAATATTCTCTATGATCCAAATAATGAAAAGAGAACATTTTTTCAGAGATTAGGCGACATAATATTTGATAAACCACTACCAATCTGATGATTAACATAGCGCACCACAACAAGCGTGGTCGTTGCACAACCCCTATATTTTCAAAAAACCTACTTTCACTATTGATTTTAAAGGAGGTTTGTTTTTTTAGGATTAAATCAACGACATTTTTTCAAGACCTCATATCGTATAAACCAAGGTAATATGCTCGATTTAAACACACTTAAAATAGCCTCTTGTGTTTGACTCTTACTCTCGGCTAACTTTTGTGTGAATTTTAAATACTTCTTTAAATTATAGGCTATTGCTGACATAAACATTTTCTTTTGGGCTTGTTTTATGCCTTTGGTAAATACTTTCCGAAGTCCCATAAATTGTGTGAGTGTCCCAAATACAGGCTCCACTGTGCTGCTTCGCTTTAGTTTCATCTGGCGCCCTATAGGACTCTTAACTCTTGCTATTGCCCGATCATACTCCGGTTTATAGTAAGTGATAGAAAATCGCTTTTCCTTACTCTTCTTTAGACAGCTTGTTTTTATTGAGCATCCTTTACACACATGCTTAGACGCTCGGTATTCCTTCTTCTTCGTATGATTCTTTGTTTCGTAATACGTCTTCCCATAAGCTATCGTTTTGCCTTGAGGACAAAGCCATGAATCTGTTTCCCCAACGTAAGTAAACCCTTCTGGACCTCCTTTATAGGTGCCATGGGCAGGAATATAACTCGTAAGATTTTCTTGCTCTAAAAAGGCATAATTATCTCCACTACTATACCCCGTATCTGCTAATAAATTTTGCCATAATAAATGCTCTTCTCTTAACCGTTTTTGTACGCGTTTGGTTATTTGAACTAAGCTTTGACTATCTTTTTTATTGGCAAAATCTGCAAAAACATCCGTAATCACATAATGTGAACTATCGACTGTGAGCTGTGATGCATAATTTAGCTTCCTTGTTTTTCCAGGCTTAACACTTATCCTCGCATCAGGATCTGAGGGACTGTAATGCGTATAATTACTTGTATATTTTGCCTTCTTATGTGTTGCTCCTGGTCGTCCATCCTGATCGTGTGCCCATTTCTTATTCCTACTTTCTATCCCTTTTAACTTATGCTTATTAGCAGTAATAGTCTGCTCCTCTTGGCTAGCTTTATTTACTTTACGGTCTTCTCTACTAAAATGACGTACTTTTCGTAAGTGAGCTTCCAATTCTTCTTCGGGAACTTTCAACGCCAAACTTTCCATGCTCGCATTGGCTTTTATTGGCGCAGCATCTATTACCTGCGTATGACCACTTACCATCCCTTTCTCTACACACATAGAAAATACTTTACTAAAAACTCCTTCAAATACTTCTTCAGGGAAAAGTTGACGTGTCCGACTAATTGTACTATGCCAAGGTAGAGGTTCATCGATATCATAATCCAAAAAATATAGAATATCCATACGCATTGAACTGTGTTGAATTACCTGACGGTCGCTAATCATATTCTCTAAATAACCTACCAAACACAATTTGAAAAATACTACAACATCAACTGACTTTTGCCCACAAACACCATAGTAACCAGCTGTTTCAGTATATAAAAACCGTAAATCCAACTCCTCTTTTAAACGCCTGTAGAAATTATGATCTGGAACATGATTACTCAATTGAAAATTCATAAACAACTTCTCTTGATAATCCTTCTTTCCTTGCATTCATTAAAGTTAATACCTATACACACAGTTATTTAACTATCTTAATGCCTTTATCAACAATATTGTGCAACAGGCACACTATTTATATTGCATATTTGCGAAAAGCAAATCCGACAACATAGCCCAACCATTACCTTGATACAAAAAAGAGCCAGCCGCACAAATTAGCACATTTGATTTTTGCCAACACACAGGCAACCCTAAAAAAACCAAAAGAGCTATTTTTTTGCCTCAATCACCAAGAATAATGAAAAATGGAGAGAACAGATAAGCTACTAATTGAATTACAAAACCGTCTAAAATTTGGTAGCAGATGAGGCGTACACTTAAATGCTATTTCTGCACGTACCGTATATAAATTTGACTGTAAATACAAATTTTACGATTAAATAAATACAGTATTTATACGGTAAATTAAAATAGGGTGTAACTACTCTATTTTAACAACTAGAAGACCTCTATTTTTATTAAATATAAACTGGTACTACAAATCACTTTTTTTTAGCACCTAAAGTGCTAAGGGGTAGGGTAAGTTATCAGAGAATAAATAATACAAGTATGTAACGAGTGACGCATACCCACTTGTTAGCATTTATTAAAAAACAAATCTAAAAATTAAAACAAATGAAAACCAAAGAAGAAATAAGTCTAAATGGACCAATAGGTCTCGGAATATTATTAATACTATCTATAGGGTTGGGATATTATATCG
>CAJWJW010000171.1 GCA_913041775.1 uncultured Flavobacteriales bacterium | reverse complement strand
TGGTACTCATTTGTGCATTACAGTCTATTTTAGTCTTGTAGAACCTATTTTCTTGTTGTTTTCGTGCAGCAATTACTCTCTTCCTAATGTCTTCGTTAGACTCCGATTTATTTGTATCAGTTAGTTCTTCAAAACTCACTGGTGTAACTTCTACATGTAAGTCTATTCGGTCTAATAAAGGTCCCGAAACCCTGTTTAAATATTTCTGCAACAGTCCGGGTAAACATACACATTGTTTTTCTGGGTGATTGTAATATCCACATGGGCATGGATTCATAGAAGCTACCAATGTAAATCTTGCAGGGAATTCTATACTAAATTTTGATCTAGAAATTGTTACTACCCTGTCTTCTAGTGGTTGTCTCATTACCTCTAAAACAGTTCTTTTAAATTCTGGTAATTCATCTAAAAACAAGACTCCATTATGAACTATAGAAATTTCTCCGGGTTGAGGTACAGAACCTCCTCCAACTAAGGCTACATCAGAAATAGTATGGTGTGGCGGACGAAAGGGGCGGAGTGCTACTAAGGATGCATTTCCTTTTAGTTTACCTGCTACCGAGTGAATTTTAGTTGTTTCTAATGCTTCACCCAATGTTAAAGGTGGTAAAATACTTGGAAATCTTTTTGCCAACATAGTTTTTCCGGATCCAGGAGGTCCTATTAATATTACATTATGCCCTCCAGCTGCAGCAATTTCTAAAGCTCTTTTATGTTTTGTTGTCCTTTTACTTCTGAGAAATCACTGGAATTATTGGTTTGTTCTATTTTGAAAATTGCTCTAGTATCTACATATTCTGGTTTAACTGCAGATGGGTTTTTAAAAATTCACACACCTCTGCAAGGGTTTTCATTCCAAATACTTTTAGACCATCTACAATGGCTGCTTCTTTGGCGTTTTCTGCTGGTAATAGTAATCCTTTAAATCCTTCTTTTCGTGCTTGTATTGCAATGGGAAGTGCTCCTTTTATAGGGAGTATTGTTCCTCTAAGGCTACCTCGCCCATAATAACAAAAGAAGAGATTTCTTGCGCGATTAATTGCTTTGAACCTACAAGTATACACATAGCAATAGGAAGGCCGTAAGCAGCGCCTTCTTTCCGTATATCAGCCGCCGACATGTTTACCACCACTTCATATCCCGGCCATCTATAACCCTGATTGTACATTGCCACATGAATTCGTTCTTTGGATTCTTTTACTGCATTGTCGGGTAAGCCTACTAAAATAAATTTTGCTCCCCTAGCAATATTAACTTCTATAGTAATTGTTGTAGCCCCAATTCCATTAACGGCGCTACCGTAGATTTTTACTAACATATTTTCTATTATTAAATTAGCCCTTAATTTAGTAAATTATTTTGCCAAAAAAAAGCCCTCCGATAGGAGGGCTTTAAGTTTTGAGTAATATTTATTTCTTATTCGAGAATTACAAATTTACGAACTTGCTCGCTGTTGTTTGTTAAAATCTTACAGTAATAAATACCCGGAGAATATATGCTTGTATTAAATGTTTCAGCTCTATTTGTGAAGTTTTTTCTGGATATTCTATCCAGCTCTTCTCCCAAACTATTAAAAATAACGAATGCGATATCTATTTCAGTAATTTCCGATACACTAATTGTAATTTGGTTTTTTGCAGGATTTGGGAAGATATCGAAACTAGCTTCTGTAATCTCTGTAATATTTACAGTCTGATTGACAGTAAACTGATGAATAATGTTTGTTCCGAAATCTGCATTGAAGCTCTTTAACCATTGACCAGCAATTTTGCGAAATTTCACGCTACCATTACCATCATTATTAGCCCAAAACTTTAAGCCATCTTTATCAGAATCTTCTAATGCGAAAGTATAACAACCAGAGCTAAAAGTTAAAGTGTCTTTGTATTGATTGTCTGCATAAAGGTATCCGCTAGAATAAATAGCATCTCCATATTCATTATAAAAATCCCAAGATGATTCTGATACCTGTGTAGAGGTATTAATCACACCATCGTTTGTAGCTATCCAAAGAGCAAATGTTTCTGGGTAGTCTGGAACGGGTTCAAATTCTGATTGCATACTGTTGTTTGCACTGTACTCATCAGATATTCCGTTTGGAGATTTAAGTGTTACCTTAAAAGTGTTTTCTGTGCCTTCCCAGTTAGCTAGATTAGGTAATTCCACTTCTTCAGTTTGATTAAAAGCTAGATTCCCTAACCAGTTAAATGTATTAGTAGTTCCGCCAATAACATTATATTCAATGTCTATAGAGGTAAGTGCATTGCTTCCATAATTCTTAATAACAATAAGTGGTTTCCCGCAAATTGGATTTTTACGGCTATGTTCGTCTTTTAGTGAAGGTTTTATTATGTCGATAATTTCAGCTGAGTTTTCAAAATTTGCATCCTTATATTGGAATAATTGCGATTCTACAATATACGAAGGCGTTTGAGTTCCGCCCCAAGTATAAGCTTGGAAGTCAACGTTAACTTCTACAGAATCTCCAGAAGTTATATAAGAAGTTATTTCATGGTCGAATGCTTGAGATCTTTTTCCAGGACACCAATTTGCTCTATCGTAAATCCAAGTTCCACCTTGAGGGTAAATTGGGTTTTCTCCACAATTGTTATCCCAATTGTATTGTGTGTGTGTTTGAACTCCATCAATTTTTACATAATAATTAATAGGTTTAAATTCTGCAGCAGATTGATTGT
>CAJWJW010000170.1 GCA_913041775.1 uncultured Flavobacteriales bacterium | reverse complement strand
ATTGACGATATCCTAAATATCCACCAAACTTTGATTTCATTTGCTTTAACAATAAATCCCGTTTCTGATCTACTTGACAAAGTAGCCTTACTTCAATAGTTTTTCGATGTGGTCTATTAGGTGTATGTATACGTAGATGGCCATCTGCATCACAAAACCCTGCGAACCAAGATGAATTCCAATCAATAGTAGTATCTGATGAAGTCTTTTCTTGTGATAAACCGAGTGATTCGTATAGACGCGTATTAAATTGATCAATACGGGTTGGGTGTTTTAGTTTATTTCTTACTAAATTTGCGACATGACTGGCACCTGCTTTATTTGATATGATTAGATTAACAGAATTTTTATTCTTGACAGGTCGAATATTTCCATACCCGATTAGAGTGCGTATTTTTTTAGCATCTCTCTCGTCCCGAAGGTTAAAGGCTATAATAATATGACCCAGTTTATTGAAATGACCATCTGCATCTAGAATCCCGGCTAAGTAGTGCCCGAACTCCTCATCTGTTGCAAGTAGTCTCTTAGAAGGTCTGTGGATCGATAGTTTTTTAGCTAGCATTTTTAAAATTAGAAGATTTTCACGTGTAGTCTGTGAGGATCCCTTTTATTAGGTTTCCTGCCGATTGTCCCTTGTACAGATTTTTCCATTTATATAATAAGGACCATACAATGAAGGATTTTCCGGCAAATAGTGAAATTTATACACCCCTCTGTTTATATTGTTAAAGGGTGTCCGAAGAACCAGAACAGGTGTTGGTAAAGAATAGGGTCTCCTCCTCCCGCTGGATCAAAGAATGTTGTGTTGAAGTTACGGTCTGTAAGAAGCATTGTAATAGCTCCTGCAAGTACCGGTAGAGAAAGAAGCAGTAGAACTGCTGTAATTAGAACTGACCATACGAATAACGGCATTTTATGCATTGTCATTCCTGGTGGACGCATGTTAATAATGGTTGTAATAAAGTTAACAGCTCCTAGGATAGATGATGCTCCAGCTAAGTGTAAACTAAAAATAGCTAAGTCAACTGACGGCCCAGAGTGAGCTTGAACACTTGACAATGGAGGGTATACTGTCCATCCTGTTCCTGCACCTGCCTCAACAAGTGAAGAAGAAAGAAGTAATAAAAGTGCTGGTGGTAGTAACCAGAAACTAATATTGTTTAATCTTGGGAAAGCCATATCTGGAGCTCCTAACATAAGCGGAACGAACCAGTTACCGAATCCTCCAATCATGGTAGGCATAACAAAGAAGAAAATCATAATGAAAGCGTGCCCTGTAACAATAACGTTATACAGTTGGTTGTTTCCCATTAAAATTTGTGCTCCCGGTTGTGCTAATTCAATACGAATTAACATTGACAGTGTAGTTCCCATTACAGCTGAGATTCCACCGAAAATAAAGTATAGAGAACCAATGTCCTTATGGTTTGTTGAAAAAAGCCATCTTGATGACCAATTATAAATTGCGCTATGCATTTATAAACAATAAGGAAAAATTAAGTTTAAAACTAAGCATTAATGCGGCGATGAGTCTAGAGTCTATTGCTTAAGATAGTAGACATTTTACCTTTATAATTCAAAGGAGAATAGCTCAATTGGCAGAGCAACGGTCTCCAAAGCCGTAGGTTAAGGGTTCGAGTCCCTTTTCTCCTGATAAAAAGAAGAATTACTCGTCTCCTAATTCTTCAAGCTTGTTTGAAACCCATGATACATAATCATCTAGAGAAACTGCTTCAACACAAATGGGCATGAACCCGTGGTTTACTCCGCAAATTTCACTACATTGTCCGTAGAATACACCCTCACGCTTAATAAACATTGATGTTTGGTTTAAACGACCTGGGCAAGCATCTAGCTTAAGAGCTAGAGATGGGATTCCCCAACAGTGAAGAACGTCCGCAGCTGTTAAAATAATACGGATGTGTGTTCTTACTGGAAGAACTACACGGTTGTCAACTTCTAAAAGTCTAAGTCCTCCTTTGGGAAGATCGTCTGATGCTACCATGTAGCTATCAAAGTTAATAGTTTCTCCTTCTTCTGTCGCGTAGTCAGAGAACTCGTAACTCCAATACCACTGGTGCCCTACTGCTTTTAATGTAATAGCAGGCTCAATAATTTCATCAACTGAGTATAATAGTGCGAATGATGGTACGGCAATCACTAGAAGAATAAAAGCAGGTGTTACAGTCCAGAAAATCTCTAGCGCTGTTCCGTGAACTACACGGTCTGCTTCAGGATGTACATCTTTGCTAAATAGCTGAACAGCGCGAACCATCAGGTATCCGACAAAAACTCCAATTACCACAATAACAAACATAATATCGTGGTGAAGGTTAACAATACCTTCCATAATTGGTGTTGCTGGATCTTGAAATCCTAATTGCCAGGGCTCTGCTGCCTCACATTGTACTGGGTATGCATAGTTAAGAAAATAGTTTACAGTAGAATTAAAAGACACTTTAAATTTTTTAGCTAAATCTATGAATTAATACACCCCTTTAAACTAAAGAGTGATTAAAACGAAGAAGGTATAATAGGATTTAAACTTATTTATACCTTAGATCAAACAATTACCTAAAGGGCCGAATTAACGACCCAATTAATAACTGCCTAAAAATGTATTCTTAATGAAAAATAGGAAGGATCTTCTTAATTTCATATTATCTTTCAGCCGCAGGTTCCCCTACGGCTACCTTGTTACGACTTCATCCCAGTCAAAGACTTTACC
>CAJWJW010000169.1 GCA_913041775.1 uncultured Flavobacteriales bacterium | reverse complement strand
TAGGGATGGATCCTGAAGGAGTTGCCTTGATTTTTGCAGTAGATAGAATTTTAGACATGCTTCGTACTGTTGTAAATGTTACAGGTGATGCTACTGTTGCTACCGTAATTGCAAGTAGCGAAGGGCAATTAAGAGATGTTTCCGAGAAAGATTTAATGTCTTAGGTTTATTGACAATAATTTGTTGAAAAGACAGCCTTTAATGCTGTCTTTTTTATTTAAAATCAGATATATATATCGTACTATTATAGCTTACTAAATCACTTTAAAATGAAAAAAGTATTTCTAAGTATCTGCATTCTTACTACCTTGTTTTCTGCTTGTAAAAAAGAAGAAATTGAAGGTTGTACTGATGATACAGCTTGTAATTATAATGATGTTGATGCTGCTTATGATAATGGTGCTTGTACTTATGCAGAAGCATATTTAGATTGCGATGATGTTTGTTTAAACGACACTGATGGTGATGGGATTTGTGATGAATACGAAGTACCTAAAGTAATTGGTACTTGGCAAATTGTACAAACCCAGACTACCCACGAATTGGGTCATTATGGTCCTTACGACCCTCCTGTTAGAATTGTTGATTCTAGAGAAACTCTTGTTGTAGATCACCAAACTAATTTAACGATAGTAGACGTAAATGAAATATCTGTCACTTGGGATGTTTATGACTCTATTCCTAAGTTGTATGATTGGACGTTAATCGACGATCTCTTTGTTTTAAATTCTTCAATTGAAGAAATAGCGTATCATGTAGTTGAGTTAACAGATGACTCTTTTGAGTTCTTTATTAAGGATTTTAGTGTCTATAACGATTCTACATCTCTTATAGCCTACGAGGAATTTAAATATACTTATTTACTTGAAAAATTATAACGATTTATTTCTTTCAAAAAATCCTTTCAATAACATTGAAAGGATTTTTTTTGTTTTTATTCTTTTTGAAAACTACTATTGAGTTTAAAATCTTCATCTGTTAAAGTGTGAAGAAAAGCGATGAGGTTTTCTTTTTCAGTGCTATTTAAAGTAAAGCCATTAATAAGTGGACTCTGATTAAAGTGTTCTTTCCCTCCAGATTCATAATGATTAATAACCTCTTCAAGGCTTTCTAATAAGCCATCGTGCATATATGGAGCAGTAAGTTCTATATTCCTTAATGTTGGGGTTTTAAATTTACCTATATCTTCCTCTAAATGGCTTACCTTATATCTACCCGAATCTGCATATTGTTCATACAATCCATTATTCTCTATTCCTTGATTGGTAAATAGGAAAGTACCATGACAAGCCGAGCAAGCTAGAGAATCGCTAAAAAATAGTACTTTACCGTCTCTTTCTGATGCGGATAAATAATCTCTATCATAATTTGAATTCCCACTAAGTAGAGTTCGTTCGAAAGCAGAAATCGCTCTTGTAATTACAAATGCATCGGGTTCTCTGTTATAAGCTTTTAGGCTTTGTGCTACATAGCTAGAGTCTAATTTCATTCTCTTTGCAACAGGAATAATATTAAAGTCCATTTCGCTGTGCTCATGTATAGGAGCTAAAACTTGCATTTCTAATGTTGGTACTCCACCTTCCCTTAAGAAGAAATCGGCATAGGCTACATTTGCCAAACTCATTGAGTTTCGAACGCCTAATTCACCCTCTACTCCAGGGCTTACCTTTTTATTGTCGGCAAAAGCAAATTCTTGAATATGGCAGGAGTTACACGAAATACTACTATCCCTTGACAGTATAGGATCGTAGAATAATCGTTTACCTAAAGCAACTCTTCCTGCTGTTGTTTGGTTGTCTGATGGGTGATTTATTTCTGGAAATCCATTTGGGATTTCTATTTTATAATGAATGATTATTGGGGAGTCTACTTCGCAAGAAATGAAGCAACTTACAGCTAGTAATCCAACAATCAACTTCATTTTAAATTAGTTTTTTAGAAGCTTAAAGCTGTTAATAGACGCTTCGTTTTCCACTCTAAAAATATAAACACCTTTTGTAAGCATGGATGTGTTTATACTATTTAAGCCTTTCTCTAAAGCAGTTTCAAACAGCAAATTCCCCAAAATAGAATACGCTTTTAAAGTAGCCGATTTTTCCATTTCAAATTGCAGAAAATTTGAAAATGGATTTGGAGAAATACTTGTTAATGAGTGGCTGTTTATAATGCTTAAATTTTCTGTGTTAGAGAACACACCATTAAATGCGAAATTATCCATGAGTGCAATAACTTGTTCTTGGTCTCCATGAAAAACGCCTCCATTAGAAGCATTTGTATCCGTAAATAACTTTTCATAGTTCACATCCATATAGATAATTACTTCCTCATCTGTTTCTACAGTATTTATTGTTTGACTTAGACTTCTATAAAGTATATCTCCTACAGCATGGTATTGTAAAACAGCCTCAAATATTCCATCAGAATCTTTATCTACCATTGCTTCGAAAGCAATAAAACGATAACCTGCAGCCCAGCCCCAATGCATGCTTGGGCTTTTTGGAGCTAAGGCATGAGAGCTAGGCCAAATAGTAGGATCTTGATGATTGATCTCTGCAGGCACGCCAATATGAAATTTCATTGTATTTAAATCAGAAATTTCGTGTATTCCAAGTGAGTAGCTGTGCTCATTCGTTCTTACTAATAATTGCTTGCCCGAATAATTTATAAGTGAATTTTCTGCCGTATAAAATTCTCCACTAAATTCTATAGAATCACTATTACTACTATGTAAGGAGTTTATGTTGAGGTAATAT
>CAJWJW010000168.1 GCA_913041775.1 uncultured Flavobacteriales bacterium | reverse complement strand
TAATTCTCATCGACCACTGCATCATTTTCTTTTGAACTACTGGATGCCCACCACGTTCAGAAAGACCGTCTTTTATTTCGTCGTTTGCTAATACGGTACCCAATTCAGAGCACCAGTTAACCATTGTTTCCGAACGGAAAGCTAAGCGATAAGACAATAAAACTTCTTCTTGAGCTCTTTCAGATTTAGCATTCCATTGCTCAGCTGTAAATACTACTACCTTCCCAGAAACGGCTTTTACTTTCGCATTACCTTCTGTTTTAAAACGAGCGACTAAAGAGTCTATAGACTTTGCTTTATCTTCTACTTTACAATACCAAGAATTAAAAATCTGCTTAAAAATCCATTGAGTCCACTTGTAATAGTTTGGCTCACTAGTACGCACCTCTCTATCCCAATCGAAAGAGAAACCAATTTTATCTAATTGGTCTCTGTATCGAGAAATGTTTTCGCTGGTAGTAATTGCTGGATGCTGTCCTGTTTGAATAGCATATTGCTCTGCTGGCAATCCAAAGGCATCATAACCCATCGGATGCAGCACGTTAAATCCTTTTAAGCGTTTGTATCGTGCGTAAATATCCGAAGCTATATATCCTAAAGGGTGCCCCACGTGTAGTCCTGCCCCAGAAGGGTAAGGAAACATGTCTAGTACATAATACTTAGGTTTTGTGGAGGTAGATTCTGCTTTGAAGGTTTTTTGTTTCGCCCAATGCTTTCTCCACTTTTCTTCTATACTTCTAAAATTATACTCCATTACTTATCGCTAATCTACAGATTTACAAGACCTTGATGGGTCTTTTTTTGAGAGCAGCAAAGATAGGTTATTTGTACGGAAATCGTAAGCGGTAAAACGGAAAACGTACGAGGGGTATTGTTGCTTGTTGGTGTTAAATCCGAAGCATGAAGTTTAGAATTACCTACAGACTTACTTGGCGCTATTCCTGTTCCTTCTTATATTTCGTTCTAGATCTTTCTATAAAACAAAAGCCCCATCCAAAAGGACGGGGCTTCAAAAATAGTTTATTGTATTGTCATCGTTTTAGACTTCAGTCTCACGTTTTCCGATTTACATTCTCTAGCAGAATTCGTCGAATGCAGCCATTAGGTTTTCTGCAATTGCACCAGCAGCTCTACCTTCAATATGATGTCTTTCTAACATGTGTACTACTTCACCGTCTTTAAATAAGGCGATACATGGAGAAGATGGAGGGAAAGGAATCATAAATTCTCTTGCCTTATCAACAGCT
This sequence comes from uncultured Flavobacteriales bacterium, assembly GCA_913041775.1. Taxonomy (GTDB): domain Bacteria; phylum Bacteroidota; class Bacteroidia; order Flavobacteriales; family UBA7430; genus UBA6772. Next base: position 1,593 of record CAJWJW010000168.1, on the reverse strand, counting down.
TCTTTATCAACACCTGCAAAAACAGTAGTTATATGGTCTGGTTTTTTAGTGTTTTTTACCGCTGCTTTAGCTCCGGGTCTTGCGTTTCCTGCAGCACAGCCACAAACAGAGTTTACTACAACTAATACAGTTCCTTTTTTAGTCCCTAATAAGTTGTTTACTTCATCGGCAGTACGTAATTCTGTAAAACCTTCTTGCGATAAGTCCTGACGCATTGGCGCCACCATGTGTTCTGGATACATATTTCTTTGTTTATGTGTTCTTTATGATTCAGCAAAATTACAAAACTACTAAAGGATAGTCGCTAAAAAGCACATGTATTTTATCCCTCTCTATTCTGACAGAATTTAAGGATTTGTCAAATTCAATATGTACTTTTGTCCTCAAGAAAATTCATGATGGAAAAAATTGGTCTCTTTTACGGTTCAGACACTGGTAATACTGAAAATATTGCCCTAAAAATACGTGAGCAAATTAGCAAGGAAAATGTATATGTTGTTGATATGTACGATGCTACCATCGAAGAGTTTTCAAAATACGATAAAATTATCCTAGGACTTTCTACTTGGCACGACGGTCAGTTGCAAAGTGATTGGGATACTTTTTTTGAAGAATTTAAAGAGGTGGATTTTACAGGTAAAAAAGTCGCTCTTTTTGGTTTAGGCGACCAGTACGTATACTGTGATTATTTTATAGATGGTGTTGGAATTATTGGCGAGGTCGTTTTAGCAAATGGAGGCACTATAGTTGGTAAATGGCCAACCGAAGGTTATGAGCATACCGAGTCGAAAGCAGAGCTAGAACAAGGAGTTTTTTTAGGTTTAGCCTTAGATGAGGACAACCAATTTGATCAAACAGAGGAAAGAGTAGCTACTTGGGTAGAACAAATTAAGAAGGAGTTTCCTATATAAAAAGCATTTAGGCTCTATATACTACTGACCTATTCGCATCAAATTTGCTTACTCTTTCAGCCAGCTTTTATACTCCACGTAATTATCGGCAATCCCTTTAATAAGTCGTGCGCTTTGTTCTTCATTAAGATCTTTTACTTTTTTTGCTGGAACTCCAGCGTATATACAACCAGATTCAATTACTGTATTTTCTAATACAACCGCACCAGCTGCAACGATACTGTTTGAGTTCACAACACAGTTATCCATTACTATAGAACCCATACCTATGAGTACATTGTCGTGAATAGTACAACCGTGAACCATTGCATTATGTCCTATGGAGACTCTGTTCCCAATCGTGGTACCATATTTTTTATAGGTACAATGAATAACTGCGCCATCTTGGATGTTTACCTTATCCCCAATTTTTATGAAATGCACATCTCCTCTCACAACGGCATTAAACCATACAGAACAATCACTCCCTATAGTAACATCTCCGACAATAGTTGCGTTTTCTACAATTGTACAATTGTCACCCCATACAGGACTTTTACCTTTTATTGATTTCACCAATGCCATATCTGTTCTTATTTGTAAATTTGTCCAAAATTAAGGAAGATGAGCGAGAATAAAGTAGGAACCACAGTTTATGCTGAATCTACACCCAATCCAAAAGTAATGAAATTTGTAGCTAACA
>CAJWJW010000167.1 GCA_913041775.1 uncultured Flavobacteriales bacterium | reverse complement strand
TATCGGAAATTTTAAGCGAATTTAAAACTTCCTTGCTATATTCCATGTATTTATCACTAATAGGTAGTATAGCCACTTGGTCTGGTGTAAGCCATAAAGGGAAATTACCACCACAATGCTCTAATAATACAGCAACAAATCGTTCCAAAGAACCGAATGGAGCTCTGTGAATCATTACAGGACGGTGTTTCTTATTGTCCGATCCTGTATATTCTAACTCAAAACGCTCCGGTAAATTATAATCAACTTGTATGGTGCCTAGTTGCCAAGTTCTACCTAGAGCATCCTTTACCATAAAGTCTAATTTTGGTCCGTAAAAAGCTGCCTCACCATATTCTACTATAGTAGCTAGGTCTTTTTTAGCAGATGAATTGATAATTGCATTTTCTGCCAATTCCCAATTTTCATCTGTTCCAATATATTTTTCTTTATTGTTTTTATCGCGTAAAGAAATTTGAGCTGTAAATTCTTCAAATCCTAATGCTTTAAATACATAAAGTACTAGGTCGATTACTTTTTCAAATTCATCCTCAACTTGATCTGGTCTTACAAAAAGATGAGCATCATCTTGAGTAAATCCTCTTACACGTGTTAGTCCATGCAATTCGCCACTTTGTTCGTAGCGGTAAACCGTACCGAACTCAGCATAACGCAACGGAAGATCTTTATAAGAACGAGGCTTGCTTTTGTAAATCTCACAGTGATGTGGACAGTTCATCGGTTTTAAGAAAAACTCTTCGCCTTCGTTAGGTGTTTTAATCGGTTGGAAAGTATCCTCTCCATATTTCTCATAATGACCAGAACAAATATATAAATCTTTATGTGCTATATGTGGTGTGATAACAGGTTCGTAACCCGAAATCGTTTGTGCTTTCTTAAGGAAGCTTTCTAATCGCTCTCTTAAAGCAGCTCCTTTAGGTAGCCATAAAGGTAAACCCTGACCTACTTTTTGCGAGAAAGTGAAAAGTTCCATTTCCTTACCCAACTTACGGTGATCTCTTTTCTTTGCTTCTTCAAGCATTTCTAAGTAGGCTGTAAGTTCTTTGTTTTTAGGGAAGGTAATTCCGTAAATACGGGTCAATTGCTTATTTTTCTCATCTCCTCTCCAGTATGCACCTGCAGTGGTAAGTAATTTAATCGCTTTTATAAATCCCGTGTGAGGAATATGAGGTCCTCTACATAAATCTGTAAATTCTCCTTGTTTGTAAAAGGTAATGGTCCCGTCTTCTAGTCCTTCGAGAAGTTCTAGTTTGTAGGTATCGTTCTTTTCTTTAAAATACGCAATCGCCTCTGATTTAGAAATATCGATTCGTTCGAAGCTGTTTTTTAGACGAGCTAACTCAATCATCTTCTTCTCTACTTTAGGGAAGTGATCAGAAGAAAAGTTATGGTCGCCAAAATCTATATCGTAGTAGAATCCGTTTTCTATTGGGGGTCCAATGGCTAACTTTACGCCAGGGTACAATGCTTCTATTGCTTCTGCTAAAAGGTGTGCAGAAGAATGCCACATAGCCATCTTTCCATTGTCGTCGTTCCAAGTAAGTAGTTTTAAACTAGCATCGGTATTTATGGCGCGGTTGGAATCCCAAACATCACCATTAATTTCTGCAGCCAACACATTACGTGCTAAACCACTGCTAATCCCTTCGGCAACCTGCGTTGCAGTTGTTCCTTTTGGGTATGCTTTTACCGTTCCATCGGGTAGTGTAATGTGAATCATTTGCTCTTTTCTAATCTAGTTTTACGACAGTTGGCAAATATACATTTTGTTAAGCAATCTATGCTTGTTCTATCCAATTATTCAAACGATTACTTGGTGATTAATGGAATGATATTTGTGGAATAAAACGTCGAATTATTAATTTCCCATATTATGTAATTGGGTTAAATAGCTATTTTCATGAAGATTACTCTACCAATATTTCGTCTATCTCTTATTTTTATTTCGATTATCACTTTTAGTGTTTCGGCACAAAACGTGAATGCCATACAGTTGGAGTCAAAGTCTAATAAATCATTGAATATTAAATTTGAAGCTCCTAGTTTGTCTTTTATTGAGGCTGAAACGCCTAATGGACTAATGAGTATTCCTCTATTAGAAAACGGATCTCAACTATTGAGTAAAGGAGCTCCAGATTTACAGAAATTTGCTTGTTCGTATATAATACCAACTGGCGAAACACCTAAAGTAGAAATTATAAACTCGACTTATAAAGAGTATAAAGTTGAGGTAGCTCCATCGAAAGGTAACTTATTGAGGAATGTACTTCCCTCTGAAATTCAGTATAATTTTGGGCCTGAATATCTGAATGATGCTTTTTTTCCGTCAAACCTTTTTGAAGTTCAAACACCTCATATAGTAAGAGATTTTAATGCACAAGCCCTATGGGTTTATCCAATGCAGTACAATCCGATTTCTAAAATTTTAAGAGTTTATAATTCTATAGAATTAGAAATTTCTTTTGCTTCTGAAATCACCTATCCTAGAACAGTAGACTCTCAATTTGAGATGATTTACAAAGATTTATTTATCAATTACGATGCGCAATTTAAGTCTACTATCGATACCGAAAATGGGAGTATGCTTATTATTTCTTACAATGAATTTATAGATCCAATGCAAGATTTTATGGCTTGGAAAACCCAAAAAGGGATTGTAAACGAAATTGTAGATGTTGCTACCATTGGTGGTCAAGATGAGATAAAAGCTTACATTCAGGATTATTACGATAATAATAATTTAACCTATGTTTTGTTTGTTGGAGACCACCAGCATGTTCCTGCTTATCAAGCTGCTTCAGGATATTCAGATAACTATTACGGTTATTTAGCAGGAGACGATTCGTACCCAGAAG
>CAJWJW010000166.1 GCA_913041775.1 uncultured Flavobacteriales bacterium | reverse complement strand
TACCTTTACGAGTTTGTGCATCAGATGTTAGTGTAAATGCTAATACTGCTGCAAGTGAAAGAATAATCTTTTTCATAACTTTTTGAAATTTGTTTCTTGTTATTTTCTTGTCTTAGAAAGCGTGAATTTAGTAAAAATTCGGCTATATCAAAGGATTTGTTTGTTATTATTGACTTTAAAGAAATAATTGTGCCATTTGTTAATAGAGAGTAAAGAAAGTAAAAACATCTTAAAACCCTTTGTGTACTTGAGTTTTAGTTTCAATTTTGTTTAAAACCTCAGTTTTACTAATGCTCTTGTAGTGTTTTAGCCACATTAATTCACTGTTAATTTCTGCAATAGGTAATAAGGTAGCATTTGGTTTTTGTATGAAATTGATGTTTTTTAAGCTCCGATCTTCAATCTGGATTCGCATATCGCTACAGATAATTTTATTGAGTCCTACTATTTCTTCTGTAATGTCGTCTTGAATATAGTAGATGCTTTCTCCGTTACCCATTACATTTATAGAATTTAAGTCGTTTTCTTTAAAATTAGCCTGCATGTTTATGCCGCTTATTTGGTTAAACGACAGACTATCGATTTCAGAGGATATAAAAGCTTTTTTGTTTAGTAAAACCTTCTCCAAATTACTGCTGTCTAGAAGTAGTGTTATAGTATCTGCAGTAAACTGAAATTCTTCTAACCATAGTGCAGGTCCTTGGTTTAAATAAATCAAATTACTTTGTGTATTAAAGCTCAACGAGTCACTTTTCCCCATTATGGTATTGCTCTTGAAGTTTACGTCTTTGTATGCCTTAAATATATTAGATTCTGTTGTTTGGTAATTAATTAAAGAGTCTGCAGTTAAAAATAGTGTATCATTATTAAATGGGAAGCTCACCAAGGTGTTTCCATAAGACAAGCTATGCTTCATTCTGTCTGTAATTATACAAGTGTCTGCGAAGAGCGTATAGGAATCTTTGTTCTGTGTAATTTTAATCCGATCACTTAAGAATGCATTACCAGCTAATTGATCAATCCATCCTTGTTGAGCAAGGATTTTGACATCCGGATTTTCTATTTCCCCATTAGACCTGAATGAGGCAAATTCAGTATTTAACCAATAATATAAAGTGTCTGCTTTAACCGTTTCTTCTCCTTCTATTATAAGTACATCTCCAAAGAAATCGAATTTCTCTATAGTAGAGTAGTATACTCCCTTATTGCTTCTGAGTGATTTTCGCTCATTTGTAATTGTTGCTTCAGAGTCAAAAAAGCCTTCATTTGTATAGAAATTGTAGTTAAGTTGCTCACTCAATAAGCGCATTTTTTTGTCTGTAAACTGTACGTTTTGGTGTATTTCAGCAAGCTGATGATTACCGTGATACAATAAATAATCACCATTTAAGCTTAAGGTATCGCCTTGCCAAATATGGATGTTACTAAAGGCTTCGATTTTATTATCGCTTGCATAATAATACGCACTATCACAATTTAAATAGCGGCCCTCGTGTTTAGTTTTTACATTACCTATAAGTAGTTGTCGACCTTCGCTTATGTTTTTATTATAGGAGATTTCATCCGCATTGATTATTTCTATTTGAGTTTGCCCAATAGAAATATTGCACAATAAAGTGAGGCATAAGAAAATGGCATATGTAAAATGTTTAGTCATAAAAAAAGCCCCTTTTCGGGGCTGTTTTTTTATTTGTGATTATATATCGTTTGAGTTCTATCAGGCCCTACAGAAACAATAATAATTGGTGTCTCTAGTTCCTTTTCAAGGTATTCTACATAGTCGATAAGCTCTTTTGGTAGTTCAGACATTTCTGTCTTACCGGTTAAGTCTTCTTTCCAACATGTAAATTCTTTATAAATCGGCTCAATTTTATCTCCCTCAATATTGTATGGAAGGTAGTCTATGATTTCCCCATTGTATTTATAGTGTGTACACACCTTAATGGTTGGAAATTCACTTAGAACATCCGCTTTCATCATCATTAACTGTGTTACACCGTTAATATTAATTGCGTATTTTAATGCAGGTAAATCAATCCAGCCACATCTACGAGGTCTTCCTGTAGTCGCACCAAATTCATTTCCAGCTTTTTGAATTTCTTCACCAGTCTCATCCAACAACTCAGTAGGGAATGGTCCGCTACCAACACGTGTTAAATAAGCTTTAAAAATACCATATACATCGCCTATTCTATTAGGTGCAATACCTAAACCGGTACATGCACCAGCAGCAACAGTGTTAGAAGAGGTTACAAATGGATAAGTCCCAAAGTCAATATCTAATAAAGAGCCTTGTGCTCCTTCTGCAAGAACTTTTTTACCTGCTTTACGAGCTAGGTCTAAATATTGCTCACTGTCGATAAACTCAAGCTCATTCAATCTATCAATTGCTACAAACCAATCTCCTTCCAAGCTCTCTAAATCGTACTCGAAGTCGAAGTGCTTAAGTAGTTGTATGTGTTTTGCAAGAAGGTTGTCGTAACGCTCTTTAAAATCAGGTAATTCAATATCCCCAACTCTAAGACCATTTCTACCTGTTTTGTCCATGTATGTTGGTCCAATTCCTTTAAGAGTAGAACCAATTTTAGCCTTTCCTTTTGCGTGCTCCGAAGCTGCATCAAGTAATTTGTGGCTAGGAAGAATTAAGTGTGCTTTTCTGGAAATTAAAAGTTTCCCATCAAAGTTTACGTTAAGTTTTTCTAAACCTTCCAATTCCTTTTTAAAGATAACAGGATCTATAACTACACCGTTACCGATTACATTGAGTGCAGTAGGATGAAATATTCCAGAAGGAATAGTATGTAGAACGTGTTTAATTCCATCAAATTCTAAGGTGTGCCCAGCATTAGGGCCTC
>CAJWJW010000165.1 GCA_913041775.1 uncultured Flavobacteriales bacterium | reverse complement strand
TAATTTAGAAATAGGTGTAAACTCTTGTTCTTTGTTTTCGAATATACTCATGCCGCAAAATTACATTTTTATCCTGTATAGACCTTAATAAATCAAACCCAACCATATATATATCGTATATTTGGAGCCTTAAATAGGCTTAAGTCGGCTTATTTAGAATTAGTTAAAATAAAATAAGCATAGTAATGGTTAGTGTAACAGAAACAGCAAAGAAGAAGATACTCTCTTTACTCGAAGAGGAAGGCCTAGGTATTAATGCATACGTAAAAGTAGGTGTTTCTAGCGGTGGCTGCTCTGGTTTATCATACAAGCTAGACTTCACGAATGATCGCAACGAAAGCGACAAGCTTATAGAAGATAATGATGTACGCATCTTAGTGGACAAAAAAAGCCTTTTGTACCTAGCAGGAACTGAATTAGATTTCTCTGGAGGTTTAAATGGAAAAGGGTTCACTTTTAACAACCCTAACGCTACTAGGACATGCGGTTGTGGAGAAAGCTTTGCTATTTAATAGCTTTTATAAGTATTGAATTAATTGAACAAAACGAGTTAAATTTCAAGATTGAAATTTAACTTTTAACCTTTTAACTTTCTACAAAGTTGACTGAAGACGATAAATTATTAGAAGAAGTAACCTCAGCCGATTATAAATACGGCTTTGTTACAGACATAGACTCGGACACCATTAAAAACGGTTTGAACGAAGACGTAATCCGCTTGATTTCGTCTAAGAAAAACGAACCCGAATGGTTGTTAGAATGGAGACTAGAAGGATTTAAAAAATTCAAAGAGCTTGTTGAGCCTGAATGGGCAAATGTGCATTACAAAAAACCAGACCTTCAAGCTATATCCTATTACTCAGCGCCTAAGCCTAAAAAAACACTTGCAAGTTTAGACGAGGTAGATCCAGAGTTATTAAAGACTTTTGAAAAACTAGGAATTTCTTTAGATGAACAAAAAATGCTTACTGGAGTTGCCGTTGATATTGTAGTTGACTCGGTTTCTGTAGCAACTTCATTTAAAGCAAAACTAGGAGAACTAGGGATTATATTCTGTTCTATTAGTGAGGCTATACAAGAGCATCCAGAATTGGTGAAGAAATACTTAGGAACAGTGGTACCACAAACAGACAACTACTATGCAGCATTAAACTCTGCGGTATTTACTGATGGGTCTTTCTGTTACATTCCAAAAGGCACCCGGTGCCCTATGGAGCTTTCTACTTACTTCAGAATTAATCAAGCTGGAACTGGACAATTTGAACGAACGCTATTAATTGCAGACGAAGGATCGTACGTTTCATACTTAGAAGGATGTACTGCACCGTCGAGAGATGAGAATCAATTACACGCTGCTGTGGTGGAATTAATTGCGATGGACGAGGCTGAAATAAAGTACTCAACCGTTCAAAACTGGTATCCTGGGAATAAAGAAGGTGTTGGTGGCGTTTTCAACTTCGTTACTAAAAGAGGTGTTTGTCATAAAAGCGCAAAAATTTCTTGGACTCAAGTAGAAACTGGTTCTGCAGTAACCTGGAAATACCCTTCTTGTATTTTAAAAGGGGATAACTCAATTGGAGAATTTTTCTCTGTTGCGGTAACCAACAACTACCAGCAAGCAGATACAGGTACTAAGATGATCCATATTGGTAAAAACACAAAAAGCACCATTATCTCTAAAGGTATTGCTGCTGGAAAAAGTAACAGTAGTTACCGTGGACTTGTTAAAATTATGAAAGGCGCCGAAAATGCACGTAATTTCTCTCAATGCGATTCGCTATTAATGGGTGATAAAAGTGGCTCACATACCTTCCCATATATAGAAGTGAAAAACAAATCAGCCCGTATAGAACACGAGGCTACTACATCAAAAATTGGTGAAGACCAACTTTTTTACTGCAACCAAAGAGGTATAGGTACAGATGCAGCAATAGGACTTATTGTAAACGGCTATTGTAAAGACGTACTCAACCAATTACCCATGGAATTTGCCGTGGAAGCACAAAAATTACTATCACTTTCTCTTGAAGGAAGCGTAGGTTAACACCCAAAGAAAAAAATATGCTTAAGATAAAAGACCTGAGAGTAGAAATTGAAGGTAAAGAGATCATAAAAGGACTTAGTCTAGAGATTAACAAAGGAGAAGTTCACGCTATAATGGGCCCTAACGGCGCTGGTAAAAGTACATTGTCTGCAGTAATTGCTGGACGTGATGAGTACGACGTTACTGGAGGTTCTATAGAATTTGATGGAAAAGATATTATGGATATGGCTCCAGAAGACAGAGCGCATGCAGGTGTATTTTTATCGTTCCAATACCCAGTAGAAATTCCGGGTGTTTCGGTTACCAACTTTATTAAAACTGCGCTTAACGAAAGTCGTAAGGCTCGTGGTTTAGAACCTATGCCAGCAAAAGAGATGTTAAAATTGATGCGAGAGAAGCAAGCTCTTTTAGAAATGGACAAGCAGTTTATGTCTCGTTCATTAAATGAAGGGTTCTCGGGTGGAGAGAAAAAGCGTAATGAAATATTCCAAATGGCCATACTAGATCCTAAATTGGCTATTTTAGATGAAACAGATTCGGGATTAGATATTGACGCATTGCGCATTGTAGCAAACGGTGTGAATAAGCTGAAAAACGAAGACAATGCAGTAATGATAATTACACACTATCAACGTTTATTAGACCATATTATTCCAGACTTTGTACACGTTTTGTATGATGGTAAGATTGTGAAATCTGGTGACAAAACCCTGGCGCTTGAATTAGAAGAAAAAGGTTACGACTGGATTAAGAAAGAAATAGAAGCCTAAAAAACTACCCGTTGAAACTACAAGATAAACTTATAAACTCTTTTGAGAAGTTTGGTCAAA
>CAJWJW010000164.1 GCA_913041775.1 uncultured Flavobacteriales bacterium | reverse complement strand
GCGATTCTATTTTAGCAGGAATTACTAGAGATAGCTTAATAAAACTAGCTAAACACCATGGTATTAGTTGTACAGAAGAGCGAATTAACTTAAAGGAAATGGTGGTAGACTATAAATCTGGTGCGATTACAGAAGCTTTTGGTGCGGGTACGGCAGCAACAGTTGCGACGATAAACTCGATAAACTATAAAGGAGAGAAGCTTCCTTTTATTAGTTCTGATGATAATTACGCAGAAAAACTGAGAACCGCACTACAAGACCTACAGTATGGAAGGTCGGAAGACCCATTTGGCTGGAGAAAAGTAGTTTCTTAAAAAACTTTATAAGAACATATCCTAGTAAAGAAGTACAATATACTTAAACAGATATTACTGAAAAAAAATCATAAATAAAAACGCTCCAAAGAGCCTTTTTTTTTCCATAATAATAATAATAATAGGGGAATAATTGTATTATAAAATTAATACCTGTTTTTCTTTCTTTTAAAAACCCAGATATAACTATCATAGTGGACATTCACTAATTCCCAACCTTGTTCCCCTAAATCACTTAAACCTTCTTGCTTCTTTGCTAAGGACCAGAACACAGAAAATTTCACAACTTTATACTCCCACTTTTCCATAATCACTATTTTAATTACTCTTTACTTGAGTTATCAAGTTTCTTTTTAGGTTTCAATCGTTTTGCCTCTTTCAAACTTTTATTCATCATAAACTCCAACTGTCCGTTCACAGAACGAAATTCATCAGCAGCCCATTTTTCAATTTACTTAAAAGTTTCAGGGTCAATCCTGAGTACGAATGATTTTTTATCAGCCATTTCTATGCATGTAAAGTACCTGTATTAATTACTGGAGTAACTTCTTTATCACCACATAAAACTACCAATAAATTACTAACCATAGTTGCTTTTTTATCATCATCAAAATCAATAATTCCATCATCCGATAAACGCTTTAAGGCACCTTCCACCATTCCAACTGCACCTTCAACAATTTTTTTTACGAGCTGCTACAATAGCAACTGCTTGCTGACGCTTAAGCATAGAACTCGCAATCTCAGGAGCATAAGCTAAATATCCTATTCTAGCTTCCATCACTTTTATACCTGCCATAGTTAGGCGTTCTGTTAACTCATTTTCTAAAGCCTCGTTTACTTCATCCATACCAGAACGCAAAGTAATTTCAGATTGCGAATCATCAAAATTATCGCACGAATACGAATCTGCAAGCTTTCGTACAGCTGCATCGCTTTGAACTCTGACAAACTCTTCGTATTTATCTACATCAAAAGCCGCTTTAAAAGTATCTCTTACTTTCCAAACCAAAATCACATTTATCAAAATCGGATTGCCAATTTTATCGTTAACTTTAACCCTTTCGCTGTCAAAATTTCGAGCTCTTAAAGAAACTTTTTGTTTGGAAAAAAAAGGATTTGCCCAAAAGAATCCATTGTCTTTTACCGTTCCTTTATATGCTCCAAAAAGCACTAGTACTTTAGAACTATTCGGGTTTACAATAAAGAAACCTGTAGCTATAAAAACTGGAAATGGGACTAATATTAAAAATCTTGGATTTCCTTGTGTAACTATAAAACCAACTAACACTAATAAAACTGAAAATAGAGCCAATGTTAAATACACATAACCATTGGCTACTTTTATTTCTTTCTCCATAACAAACAAATTAAATTAATACTGTTTTGATATTACAATGACAGTAAAAAAATTCGAAACTTACGAGTTGTAGATAAACAAAATTAACTACTAAAACATTTTACATAACATATAATATGTGTAAATTTGCAAAAAATTTAATCAGATGAGTGAAGTAAAAAGTAAAGTAATAACTCTTGACTACAAGTTGTTTAGAGATACATTAGAAGGAGAAATGATAGAAGCTACAGAAGGTAAAGAGCCTTTAGTATTTATGTCAGGCGTAATGCACATGATCCCAGAATTCGAGGCAAAAGTAATTGACTTGAACGCTGGAGATACTTTTTCTTTTGGAATAAAATCTGAAAATGCTTACGGAAAGAGAACTGAAGATGCAGTAATTGAATTACCTCAAGACATGTTCTTAAAAGAAGGTAAATTAGCTGAAGAAGTTGCTGCTGGTAACGTATTGCCATTAGAAGATCAAAACGGACAAATGGTTCCTGCAAAAGTTGTTTCTATAAACGAAACTACTGTAACTATGGATGTAAATCACCCATTAGCAGACCAAGACTTACACTTTACAGGTGCTATAGTGGAAGTTAGGGAAGCTACAAGCGAAGAGCTTGAACACGGTCATGTTCACGGACCAGGTGGTCACGATCACTAGACTAAAACGATTTTACAAATCCCTTTTCATTCTAGCGAGAAGGGATTTTTTTTGCTCTTAAAAAGGCAAGCGAATTAACATATCTTTGCACCATGCCGCATACAATAAAAACACAAGAGGAAATACTTAGTAAATTAGGTATACCCCAATTAAATAAGATGCAAGAAGAAGCGCATTTAGCCATTTCTTCAAGTTCAGATATAGTCTTACTATCTCCAACAGGTACAGGGAAAACATTGGCTTTCCTCCTACCTATACTCGCTAGCTTAGACCCGAAAATCGAAGAAGTTCAAGCCTTAATTGTAGCTCCTTCTAGAGAACTTGCTATTCAGATAGAACAGGTTCTTAGAGAAATGGGCTCTGGTTACAAAACATCGGTAGTCTATGGTGGTAGACTTTTCTCAAAAGATAAAATAGACCTGAAGCATAGACCAGCAGTTTTGGTGGGTACTCCAGGTAGAATTTCAGACCACATACAAAGAGATACCTTTAGAACTTCGTTTATAAAGACACTGATTTTAGATGAGCTTGACAAATCTTTAGAAGTAGGATTCGAAAAAGA
>CAJWJW010000163.1 GCA_913041775.1 uncultured Flavobacteriales bacterium | reverse complement strand
TATTATTGCAGGTAAAGAAGCTTATTTAAACTTCGGTTTCTTTATGCTTAGAGCTCTAATTTATTTAGCTGGTTGGTATTATGGTCTTAAAAAATTAATTAGCCTTTCTTTATTAGAGGATAAAAATGGTGGATTAGAGTACTATAACAAGAGTGTTAAAGTTGCCGCTATATTCATAGTGTTCTTTGCTGTAACATCTTCAATGATGGCTTGGGACTGGATTATGTCTATCGATACCCACTGGTTCTCTACATTATTCGGATGGTATGTATTTTCCGGTATGATGGTAACAGTATTTGTTGTCTTATCTATGACTGTAGTACACTTAAAAAGTAAAGGCCAATTGGAGCATGTGAACGAAAACCACATGCACGATGTTGCTAAGTTTATGTTTGCTTTTAGTATTTTCTGGACTTACTTATGGTTCTCTCAGTTTATGCTTATCTGGTATGCTAACATTCCAGAAGAAGTTACCTATTACAATGCTCGTTTCGACGAATACAGTGTGCCATTTATGACTGCTGTAGTACTTAACTTCGTTGTCCCTATTCTAATGTTAATTTCTAGAGATGCTAAGCGTTTATCTGGATTTGTAATTATAATTGGTTCTATCATACTTGTTGGTCACTACTTAGATTTCTTCGTAATGATTATGCCTGGTACTGTTGGTGGGTATTGGCACTTAGGGTTTGTTGAAATTGGAACTTTCCTTGGTTTAGGAGGTCTATTTATTAGAGTTGTTACTAAAAAACTAGCAAGTATGGAACTTACTCCTAAAAACCACCCTATGTTAGAAGAGAGTAAAAACTTCCATATATAATTTTATAAGTACTCATTTTTAAAAAACAACCATGACTGAATTATTAATCATAGTAGCGCTAGTTGTTGCAGTTATTGCTATAGCCCAAGTGGTTAGGATTTTCGAACTTGCCAATAAGATTAAAGGCATAAAAGAATCTGATGTTACGGATAAAGACAACGATACTCAAGGGAAGCTTTTATTAACCTTTGGTGTTTTGTTCATGGCATCGTTCTTTATAATGACTGCTAAATGGAATCATCTTTTACTACCTGTTTCTGCTTCTGAACACGGTGTAGATATTGACTTTCTGATGAGTTTATCAATGGGTTTAATTATTGTTGTATTCCTGATTACGCAACCCATATTATTTTACCTTTCGTATAAATATAGAGGCCGTAAAGATCGTACCGCTACTTTTATTTCACATAACGATAAAGCTGAGATTATATGGACAGCTGTTCCTGCAATAGTCTTAACTGTTTTAATAGTTTACGGATTACAAACTTGGTCTAAAGTAATGGATCGTTCTAATATAGGCGATGCTCTTGTAGTTGAAGTTTATGCAAGGCAATTCGACTGGACAGTTCGTTATGCTGGTGCAGACAATAACTTAGGTGCTGCAAATGTTCGTTTTATTGGAGGTTTAAATACTCTTGGTGTAATTGCTGAGTCTGCTTACAAAACACAAATATCTGGCTTAGATAATAATATTGCAAAAGCAAAAGAACAGATTTCTGAACAACAAAATGCAATTAAGCGTCTTAAAATTGAGGCTCGTTTAGCAAAGATGGAAGCAAAGAGATCTACATTTACTGCTTTAGTTACTTCTACACCTAAAGATTTGTTAGCTGCAGCAGAAGACGATATAGTAGTAAAAGAGTTACACTTACCAGTAAACAAATCGGTACATTTAAAATTCCGCTCTCAAGATGTTATTCACTCTGCTTATTTACCTCATTTCCGTGTTCAAATGAACTGTGTACCTGGTATGAATACAGATTTTGTATTTAAACCTACCATTACTACAGAAGAGATGAGAGTTGAAACAGCAAATGAGGAATTTGAATACGTTTTATTGTGTAACAAAATTTGTGGTGCAGCGCACTATAATATGCAGCTCAAAGTTATTGTTGAGTCTGAAGAAGATTACAATAAATGGATTGCTGAGCAGACTGATTTTTTTGGAGCAAATAATTAAGACAAACAACTACTAACAATATAAATTTAGAACTATGTCAGAACACGGCCATCACGAAGAGAATTTCTTTTCAAAGTACGTATTCAGTACTGATCATAAAATGATTGCCAAGCAGTTCCTTATTACGGGAATAACAATGGGTGTTATTGCGATGATTATGTCAGTTTTATTTAGAATGCAACTTTCAAGCCCCGGAGAGCCCAACCCACTGTTTGAATTGCTATTAGGCGATTGGGCAAAAGGTGGAATTATGGATCCAAACATGTACTTAGCCTTAGTAACCATTCATGGTACGCTAATGGTTTTCTTTGTCCTTACTGCAGGTTTAAGTGGTACTTTTAGTAATTTATTAATTCCACTTCAGATTGGTGCTGTAGACATGGCTTCTGGTTTTATTAATGCTCTTTCTTACTGGTTCTTCTTTATATCTTCTGTAATCATGTTGATTTCTTTAGGGGTAGAAACTGGTCCAGCTTCAGCAGGTTGGACTATTTATCCACCCCTAAGCGCATTGCCACAGGCAATTCCAGGCTCTGGACTAGGAATGACTCTTTGGTTAATTTCTATGACACTATTTGTTACATCTTCTTTGTTAGGTGGTTTAAATTATGTGGTAACAATTCTTAATTTAAGAACAAAAGGTTTGTCAATGACTCGATTACCTCTTACAATGTGGGCTTTCTTTGTTACTGCAATTCTTGGAATACTTTCTTTCCCTGTACTAATATCTGCAGTATTATTATTGCTTTTCGATCGTAGTTTCGGTACAAGTTTCTATTTGTCTGATATAATGATACAAGGTGAGGTTTTAAGTAATGTAGGTGGTTCACCAATATTATACGAACACCTTTTCTGGTTTTTAGGTCACCCAGAAGTTTATATTGTTATCTTACCAGCTTTAGGGATTACTTCAG
>CAJWJW010000162.1 GCA_913041775.1 uncultured Flavobacteriales bacterium | reverse complement strand
CAGTAGCTTTCTGCATTCCTATTATACGTGGCAAGAAAAAAGTTCCTCCAGAATCCGGAATCAAACCAATCTTACTAAAAGCTTGTATAAATGCAACCGATTCACCTGCAATAGTAATGTCGCAAGCCAAAGCAATGTTTGCACCCGCTCCAGCAGCCACACCATTTACGGCACAAACAATAGGTTTTTCAATATAGCGTATTCGCTCTATGATAGGATTGTAGTGTTGACTAACAATATCACACAGCGCTGGGCCATTTGTGTCTGTGATTTCTTGTAAATCCTGTCCGGCACAAAAAGCTTTCCCTTCTCCAGTTAATAAGATAGCTCTCACCTCAGCATTCTTCTCACAATCGTCGAGAATAGCTTGAAGAGTTAGTGCCATATCCTTATTAAAGCTGTTAAATACTTTTGGACGGTTAAGTTTGATGATGCAAACGTGTGCATCTATATAGTGTTCTATGGTTTTCATGGTGTATTATTAAGAGTTCAAATCTACATTAATTTTAGGAAATACTCAGCTTTATGTTTTTAGGTAGCAGTACTTTTAGTTTATAATTATAGTAAGTTTTGTGAAGGCTTGCTGCCTATTTAAATATGATTTAAAGAACTAATTTTAAACTGTTAACTTCCAATTGCTAATTCGTATATTTGCAGAATCTTTTTAACGATTGTGAAAACAATTATGAATTGCATATTTTTACGTGAAATTTGAAAATTTATGACTAATTTTTATAGCCTTACTGTAAAACAGGTGAAGAGAGAAACAGCCGAGTCTGTATCTATATTATTTGATGTTCCTGCAGACTTAGAGTCTAAGTTTGTGTTTATACAGGGACAGTATATTACTTTGAGAATGGAAATCGATGGAGAAGATTTACGTAGGTCATATTCTATCTGTTCTTGTCCTTTTGGTAAAGAATTGATAGTTGCTGTAAAACAAATCCCAAATGGAAAATTCTCTACTTATGCTAATACTTTATTAAAAGTTGGCGATAAGATGGATGTTATGCCTCCTTTAGGTAGCTTTTACACCGATATTAATGAGCAGAACGAAAAGAACTATGCAGCGTTTGCTTCAGGTTCTGGAATTACGCCTATTATGTCTATTATCCGCGCTACTCTTAAAGCGGAACCAAAGAGTACCTTTAATTTGTTTTACGGTAATAGAACTAAAAAGACGATTCTTTTTAATAGCGACCTAGATGAATTACAATCCTCCTACCCGAAGAGACTACATGTGTACCATGTGTTAAGTAGAGATTCGGATATAGAACATAAATTTAGAGGAAGACTCTCTGCTGAGAAATGTAAAGAGTATCATAACGACTTAGTAGATTTAACTTCTTTAGATGAAGTTTTCCTATGTGGTCCTGAAGAGATGATTTTCGAAATAAAAGATACTCTTATTGATATTGGTGTTGCAAAGGCAAATATTCACTTTGAGTTATTTACTGCCGCTAAGCCTAAATCTGCTGACGAAGATGTACCAAAAACGGAGGGCGTAAATTCTCAGGTTGAGGTTATCGTTGATGGTGAATCTTACCATTTCGAGTTGTCAGAAAATGGGGATACTATTTTAGATGCTGCAATGGCTGTTGATGCCGATGTACCTTTCGCCTGTAAAGGTGGTGTTTGTTGTGCGTGTAAAGCTAAAGTAATGGAAGGTAATGTTAAGATGGACGTGAATTATGCTTTAGTAGAAGAGGAAGTTGCCGAAGGTTATGTGTTAACATGCCAGTCTCACCCAACTTCAGAAAAAGTAATTATTGATTTCGACGAAATTTAATGACTAAGAAAGTAATAGTAACAGGAGCGAGTAGAGGTATAGGCTTCGAGTTGGTTAAGCAATACGCAATAGCAGGGCATGAGGTTTTAGCAATCTCAAGAAGTTCGGATAAATTAGAATACTTGAAAAGCGAGTGTTTAAAATTAAATCCTAATGCAATTGTCCACCCAGTCTCTTTCGATTTAGCTGATGGTAATTTCAATTCTACCTTATTGCCCTATATAATTAAGTCCTTCAAGCAAGTTGATGTTCTTATAAATAATGCAGGTGCTTTAGTTGCTAAGCCATTTACCAAAATTAGTGAAGAAGAACTACTACGTGTATATAGTGTAAACGTGCTGTCCGTATTTAGGCTAACACAATTACTAATACCTTTATTCTCTTCAAACGCACATATTGTTAATATAAGTAGTGTGGGAGGGATTCAAGGATCTGTAAAGTTCCCAGGCCTTACTACATACAGTTCCTCTAAGGCTGCACTCATAAGTTTAACCGAATGTTTAGCAGAAGAATATAAAGAAACCGACTTAGCTTTTAATTGTCTTGCCTTAGGTGCAGTTCAAACAGAAATGTTAGAAGAAGCCTTCCCAGGTTATCAAGCACCAACAACCGCGGTAGATATGGCTACTTATATATTCGATTTCTCTCTTAACGGAAGTAAGTTCTATAAAGGGAAAGTTCTTAATGTATCAAAAAGCACTCCTTAGTTTTTAATAAATCAATATTTAGAGAGCCGTTTTACGGCTCTTTTTTATTTGTACTATTTATTTTAATTCCCTTTCTATTGGTTTACAAAGACTTCTGATGTTTATGTGAAATAAAGCTATAATAGGCTTGTGTAAGTAGAAAAAGAAACTACATTTGACACCGCTAAAAACCAATAGCGATGTTCATTGATAAGTTAAGAAAAAAATAGAAAAATAATAACTCTTAGAGTTTTCGTTTTTCGAAAAGGATTGTATTTTTGCCGACCGTTTCACAGAGGTTTAGTTCAGTGATACCAAGTCAAGAAAATAATTAAAAGTTTTTTCATAAAGGCTTGTAAAGAATAAAAAAGGCTGTACATTTGCAGCCGCTAAGACAATAATTGATTAGAGTTTTAGCAACCAACGAGAATAGTTCTTTGAAAGATATATATTGGAAGAGAGATG
>CAJWJW010000161.1 GCA_913041775.1 uncultured Flavobacteriales bacterium | reverse complement strand
ACAGGTAAGACTACTTTATCTACAGACCCTAACAGAAACCTTATCGGAGACGATGAGCACGGTTGGTCTAACGAAGAAGTATTCAACTTTGAAGGCGGTTGCTACGCTAAGTGTATCGATTTAAGTGAAGAAAAAGAACCGGATATCTTTAAAGCTATTAAAAGTGGAGCTCTTTTAGAAAACATCACTTTTAAAGAAGGTACAAACATACCAGATTACGATAGCAGTGCTAAAACAGAAAACACACGTGTTAGTTATCCAATACATTATATAAACAATATTCAGGTTCCTTCTACAGGGCCAATGCCAAAAAACATCTTCTTCTTAACATGCGATGCTTTTGGTGTTTTACCTCCGATATCTAAACTTACTCCTGGTCAGGCAATGTTCCACTTTATTTCTGGTTATACTGCAAAGGTAGCTGGTACAGAAGCTGGGATTACTGAGCCACAAACAACTTTTTCAGCTTGTTTTGGAGCTCCGTTTATGCCATTACATCCTACTTTCTATGCAGAAATGTTAGGTAAAAAAATGGCCGCTAACGATGTAAATGTTTGGTTAGTAAACACTGGTTGGTCTGGTGGTGCGTATGGTGTAGGTTCGCGTATGAAGCTTAAGTACACGCGCTCTATGATTACAGCTGCATTAAATGGCGAATTAGTCGATGTAGACTTTAAAGAGCATGTAGTATTTGGATTAAGCATGCCGGCATCTTGTCCTAATGTACCTAATGACTTATTATTCCCTAAAAATACCTGGGCTAATAAAGAAGCATACGATACTAAAGCGAATGAGTTAGCAAATGCATTTAACGCTAATTTTGTTCAGTATGCAGAAAATGCAAGTGAAGAGATTTTAGCTGCTGCACCAAAAGCGATAGTTAACACTTAAGATTTTAATATTTTAATCTAAAAAAGGCTCTCATATTGGAGCCTTTTTTTATTTTCGTTCCATGCAACTATTCTACTGTCCAGAAATATTAGAAAACTCTTACTATTTAAATAGTGAGGAAAGTAAACATTGTATTAAAGTACTTCGAAAAAATGAAGGCGATTTAATCAATTTAATTGATGGTTCTGGAGGGTTTTATGAAGTAAAACTTACGATTGCTTCGCAAAAGAAAGTCCATTTTGAGATAGTAAAAAGTTGGAAAGAGGAAGCTCGCGACTATAAATTACACATTGCAATAGCTCCTACAAAAAATAACGATCGACTAGAGTGGTTTCTTGAAAAAGCTACAGAAATAGGAATCGACGAGATTACTCCTATTATTTGCCATCACTCAGAAAGAAAGTTAGTAAAAGAAGAACGCTTAAAAAAAATTATTCTTTCTGCCACTAAACAATCTTTAAAAGCTAAAATTCCAAAATTAAATTCGGCTATATCTTTTAAAGAGTTTTGCGCAATAAAACAAGAAACAGATTGTTTTATTGCGCATTGTGAATTACAAGAAAAAACGAGTTTTAAATCTATAATAGCAAAAAACTCTCTTGTATTAATTGGACCTGAAGGAGATTTTAGTAGACAAGAGATAGAGTTAGCGATAGCGAACAACTTCACTCCTATTAGCTTAGGGAATTCTAGATTAAGAACCGAAACGGCTGGCTTAATAGCTTGTCATACTATAGCACTCAATTATGAGAAAATATAAATTATTAGTATTACTTATACTACCCTTACTCTTTGCTTTTAACAACTATAGCTTTAAAGTAGCTGTTTTAAAATACAATGGCGGCGGTGATTGGTATGCTAATCCTACTGCGTTACAGAATCTAATTCAATTTTGTACAGCTAACTTAAATATGAGTATTAATCCTTCCTACGATTTAGTGGATGTTGCTAGTACAGAATTGTTTCAATATCCTTTTGTACATATGACTGGGCATGGAAATGTAGTTTTCTCATCTGATGAAAGAGAAAATTTAAGAAACTACCTTTTAGGTGGAGGATTCTTACACATAGACGATAATTATGGAATGGATGCTTATATAAGGCCTGAAATGAAAATGGTTTTCCCTGAATTAGATTTTATTGAACTTCCTCATTCGCATCCTATATACAATCAGACTTATAAGTTCGAGAATGGCTTACCTAAAATTCATGAACACGATAATCAACCTGCTCGTGGCTATGGATTAATTCACGAAGGAAGACTTATTTGCTATTATACTTACGAAAGCGATTTAGGTGATGGTTGGGAGAATCCTGAAGTTCATAATGATCCTCAAGAAATAAGACTTAAAGCCTTACAAATGGGTGCAAACATTATTAATTATGTTTTCATAAATTAATGGCAGTACAGTTAACACATATAGATGCTCCTAAATCTCCAATTAGCATCCCAATTATTTTAGTTTGTGATGGCGTTCAAAGTCCTGCTAATGTTGGTGCCATATTTAGAATTTGTGATGCATTTGGTATTTCAAAAATTATATTTTGCAATGCAGAAATCAATTTTTATTCACCAAGACTTCAGAAAACGGCTAGAAACACACATCTTTACGTTTCATATTCTGAAAAAGAGAATACACTTCCAACAATCGAAGAGTTAAAAAGTGACGGATATACTATTGTTTCTCTGGAAATAACCGATTCAAGTAAATCCTTAGAAAAATTACCGAAATTTAATAATGGAAAAATTGCGTTAGTGATAGGTAATGAAAAACAGGGTATCTCTGAAGAAATTTTAAATAGAAGTGATTGGTGTACACATATAGCAATGTATGGTAAAAACAGCAGTATGAATGTCGTACAGGCAACTTCAATTGCTTTATATTCTATTATTAATAAATTTTATATCGACTAGATGAACTCAAACGACATTACAAAAGGAATATTAAAATCTATTGGTTACATAATAGGAGTATTAGTTTTACTCCTTTTTTTATATAATATACAATCCGTCATATTATATCTAGTTATTGCTGCTATTGTATCTCTAAT
>CAJWJW010000160.1 GCA_913041775.1 uncultured Flavobacteriales bacterium | reverse complement strand
GTCTGTACTTTCAAAAAACGAAATGAATTTAGAATTAGTTACTGCAAGTTTAATTAATGACTTAGTAATAGTAAAAGATTATTCGGGTTTAGTTTATCTGCCAGAATGGGATTTTAACAGTGTTGGTAATGTTATACCAGGTCAAGCTTATCAGATTAAAATGTACAATTCTAGAGTTCTATCTTATTAGACCGAAATATACTTCGTAAGTATTTAATGTATTTGTTCATTAACCACAAAAAGCCGTTTGATTTCTCAAACGGCTTTTTTATAGGGTAAAAATAAGAGATTTAATTTCTATTTCCCATAAACATCATTACGTAATAAGCGAGGTAGGTAACAGCGGCAATTGCAGAAACTAAATAAGTTCTTGCAGCCCATTTAAGTGCATCGTTGGCACCTTCTAGTTCATCCGCTTGTACTACTCCAGCATGTTCTAGCCATACTACAGCTCTATAAGAAGCATCGTATTCTACGGGTAGTGTAATAACACTAAAAATAGTAATCATAGCTTGAAAAAATATAACAGCTATAATAACCATATCCATCGTAAACATATGTAAAATACCCATACCAAACATTCCCGCTAGGAAAATAAAATTAAGCATTTTTGAGCTTATACTTACTACAGGAACCAATTTCGAACGCATTTGCAACCACTTATAAGTCGTTGCATGTTGCACTGCATGACCACATTCGTGAGCCGCTATAGCTGCAGCTGAAATACTTCGTCCTTCGTAAACTTCAGGACTTAGATTTACAGTCATGTCTTTTGGGTTGTAGTGATCTGTTAATTTTCCAGGAGTACTTATTACACGCACTTTGCTAATGTTATGATCAGCGAGCATTTTTTCTGCTACTTGCTTCCCACTCATGCCATTCGCTAAAGGAATAGCTGCGTAGTGTTTAAATTTTGATTTTAATTTGGATTGTACAGCCCATCCAATGAGCATAAAGGTGATAAATAGAATAATCATAAATCTAATTGAGTTTTTACAAATGTAAGGATTGCTATTAAAATGAAAACGATAGTTTTGTAAAACTATTTCTTAAATCAGTCGCGAACTAATTGCGCTCTTTTAGAATTAGGTAAAATTGAGCTATGAGCAAACAAAAACCTTTAATATTAGTTGTTAACGACGACGGCGTAACTGCACCTGGAATTCGTAATTTAATACGCTTAATGAAAGAAGTAGGCGATGTAGTTGTAGTAGCACCCGATGGACCTCAATCTGGAATGGGGCATGCAATTACCTTAGATTCTACTTTACATGTAGAGCGTGTACATATAGATAAAGGCGATCAAATGGAGTATGCTTGCTCCGGAACTCCTGTAGATTGTGTTAAATTGGCAATCAATAAATTACTTCCCCGAAAGCCCGATTTATGTGTTTCAGGAATTAACCACGGTTCTAATTCGTCTATAAATGTATTGTATTCTGGCACTATGTCTGCTGCTGTAGAGGGAGCTATTGAAGGAATACCTTCCATAGGATTCTCTTTGTTAGATCATTCTCACGATGCTGATTTTCCCCACTGTGATCGGTTTGTAACTGAAATAGTTGTACAAGTTTTAGAAAAAGGCTTGCCTAAAGGAGTTTCCTTAAACGTAAATATTCCTAAACTTTCTGACTCGAAAATTAAAGGCGTGAAAGTATGCCGTCAAGCAAATGGAAACTGGGAAGAAGAGTTTGACGAACGTGTGAGTCCTCAAGGAAAAACTTACTATTGGCTTACCGGAAAGTTTGTGAATTACGATAAAGGAGAAGATACCGATATTTGGGCTTTAGAACATAATTATGTTTCTATTGTACCCGTACAATTCGATGTGACTGCACATGATGCTATTAAACAATTAAACTCTTGGAATAATGGATAAGATAAAAGACAATATTTTTTTAGGAATCATTTTAGGAGCTGTTATTCCGATGGTCTCGTATGCGCTTATTTTGAGCCTACTAGAATTAACTTCAGCAGTAAACCCTTTGCGTGTTTCTACTATGCAGGTGATTGCTATTTTTATCAATTTCCCAATTTTTAGAAATATTCTTACCAAGTACAAAAAAGATAAATTGGGTAGAGGTATGCTCTTGAGCACCTTTATATTGGCTGCTTGGTATATAATTCATCATAATATGTTATCTTTTTAATGCGTAATAATTGGAGCTCAAATACAGAATGGGAAAAGGTTTTTGCTTATTCTAGAGCCGTACAAATAGGAAATACTATTGAAGTTTCGGGAACTACAGCAACAGAAGGTGCTGCTATTATTGGTGTAGGAGATATCACCTTGCAAACGGAGTATATTATAAAAAAGATAGAACACAGTCTGGTTGAAGCCGGATTTGGGTTAGAGGATGTTGTAAGAACGCGTATTTTTATTACCGATATTTCTATGTGGAAAGAGGTCGCTAAAGTTCACGCTTACTTATTCGATGAGGTAATGCCAGCTTCTACCTTAGTAGAGGTGTCGAGATTAATACACCCAGATTTACTTATTGAAATTGAAGCAACCGCGCTAAAAGAATAAGTCAGTAGATATTTCATAAAACCTAATCCTAAAGGCTAGACTATAGAGCGTTTCATCTGATGAAAAACAAATAAATCTAATTACATGAAATACTATATAATTTCTGGTGAAGCTTCTGGTGATTTACACGCATCTAACCTCATGCGACATTTACGGCAAAAAGATGCTAAAATGAACGTTCGTGCTTGGGGAGGCGATTTAATGGAAGCTCAAGGTGCTACTCTTGTAAAGCATTATAAAGACTTGGCTTTTATGGGATTCCTAGAGGTTATCTTAAATTTGAAAACTATTTTTGGGAATCTGAAGTTTTGTAAAAATGATATTTTAGAATTCCAACCAGATGCACTTATTTTGGTTGATTACCCTGGCTTTAATATGCGAATTGCAAAATTTGCCAAACAATATAATATTCCTGTTTATTATTATA
>CAJWJW010000159.1 GCA_913041775.1 uncultured Flavobacteriales bacterium | reverse complement strand
CAATGGTATGTGCTCAGGTTATGGGTAACGACGTTGCAATTACTATGGGTGGAGCGCAAGGTCATTATGAGCTTAACGTATTTAAACCTGTTATGGCGGCTAACTTCTTACAGTCGGCTCGTTTAATTGGCGATGCTTGTGTTTCCTTTACAGAAAACTGTGCTATTGGAATTGAGCCTAACTACGCTAACCTAAAAAAGAATCTAGATAATTCATTAATGTTGGTTACAGCATTGAATACTAAGATTGGTTACGAAAACTCAGCTAAAATTGCGAAGACTGCTCATCAAAATGGAACTACTCTAAAAGAAGAATCAGTGAATTTAGGTTTCCTAACTGCTGAGGAATTCGATGCTTGGGTAAAGCCAGAAGATATGTGTGGTAGTTTGAAATAAACTAGAATACCAATCAGAATAAAAAATCCTTCTCGTACTTACGGGAGGGATTTTTTAGTTTATTTCCCTTTGAAATCGGTCATTAACAATTATTAATTATCAAGTGTTACTTTTGTCACTAACAAATTAACATAGACGGCTTATATTTGCAGAAGATTAATTACAATATGAAACATTTGCTTATCCTTTTCGCTGTATTTATTGCTTCTTGTGGCAATGCCGAAGACCCTTCGTTAAGGCAGTTACATAAAGCAAACCGGACATTAGATTTATCTGCTAAAGAAATTTATGTCAAACATTGTGTCGCATGCCATCAACAAGATGCTAAGGGTATAAAAGGAATATTTCCTCCTTTAAAAGATTCGGACTATTTTTTAGAAGATCCTAAAAGAGCTATTCACAATATTTTGTTCGGACAGAATGAAGAAATTATTGTGAATGGAGCTATATATAAAGGTTTAATGCCTCCAGTGAAAATTACCGACGAAGAGGTGGTTAAGGTTGTAAACTACCTGTTAGAGAAAGTGAATAAGGTTGAACAAAAAATCACAATAAAAGAGGTGTTATGGGTAAGAGAAAATTCGTAAGTTTTACATTTTTAAGTTTTGTACTACTATTCATTTCTGCTTGTACAAGCATTGATAAAAAAGTAATTTCTGCAGCAGAATTTAAAATCCTAGTTGAGCGCGATGAATGTATTATTGTAGATGTTAGAACTCCTGATGAGTTTATGGGCGGACATATTGCAGATGCAGCAACAATAGATTTGTACAATGAAACCTTTGAACATAGATTCCGATTTATAGACACTGCGCAGTGTCTGGCTCTGTATTGCCGAAGTGGAAAGCGTTCTGCACAAGCTTTACATATTTTAGAAACCGAATTGGGGTTTACTAATTTGGCGCATTTACAAGGTGGAATTACTGCTTGGGAAAACGCAGACTATGAATTGGTTAAAAACTAAAAAAATGATTGTATTAGGTGGCTTTACATTCGATATTATTAAAGATTTTATAAAATAAACATGGCAGATTTCAGATCAATAGTAGCAAGTAAAAAACCCGTATTAATCGACTTCTTTGCCGAATGGTGTGGCCCTTGTAAAACGGTAGCTCCCATTCTTAATGCAGTAGCTAAAGAAATGGGTGAGCAGGTAAAGATTATAAAAATCGATATCGATAAAAACCCTACTCTAGCACAAAAGCTTAATGTACGAAGCGTTCCTACTCTTATGATTTACAAAGAGGAAAGTCTGCTTTGGAGACAATCGGGTGTTGTACCTAAAGCACAATTAATAAAAGCATTGAAGGAGTTTAGGTAGTTGTCTTAAGACAACAATTCACTAATTAATGAAGTGCTAGTGTTAGAAATAACCCTTGAGATGATCTACTATCCAAAACAGGTTTTCATTTTTTCACAGATTTAAATAAAGTTCGTTGCAATTAGGTAGGTGCTCAAAATAGAAAGTACAATTCCAAAAAATTGATAAATCGATATTTTCTCCTTGTAAATAACGAAAGCTATAAGTAATGCAGGAATAGGGTAGAAGCTAGAAATTAAATGAACCTTATAGACTTCGACAACTGAATAGGCATAAAAGAGTAGACTTAATGCTACAGTAGATAAGGTAGCTAAAACAAGTACTTCTTGATTTATCAAAAACTTCACTTTTTCAGTGGATTTAGTTTTTTTTAGATAAACTACAATCCAAACTAACAAGGTTATTTCTTGTAGTGCAGCTGTTTGATAGTTACCAATAGCATGTACTGAAATCGCAAGCAACGGATGAGCAATACCAAACAACAATGATGAAGCTAGCGCATATTTAATCCCTGAGTTTAATTTAAATTTCAAGTTGTTTAATAATAATATAGCAAGCACTATAAATGCAAAAACTATACTGTAGTTTTTCCAGTTTACCAATTCATCAAAAAACATAAAAGCAGTGATTTGAGAAATTATTAATGTGGTAGAATTTAGGGATATTACTATACAAGTGGAGCCGAGTTCGAAAGCTTTTATTAAAAATAGGAATCCAAAAGCTGAAACGGATCCAAGAAAAAGGACCAATAAATAATCAGGAGTAGAGGCAAGGTTTAAATTACCATTTAGTAAAACGAAAACTACGAGGAATAAGGAACTAAAAATTGTTCTAGACAGCACAATAGAATTATAACTGTATTTAGAAATTATAGGTTTCCAGAAAGCATCCGAAGATCCAAAAAACAAAGCGGAGAGTAATGCGTATATCATTATCCTGTAAAGTTTTATTCAATTGCTCTAAAAGTAAAGCCTTGTGCGGCGAGTGTTTCTAAAACGATAGGTAATGCATTTTTTAATCTACCTGCTGCTTTTATACTATCGTGAAAAACAATAATGGAGCCATTTGTAGTATTGTCTATAACAGCTTCAGCACATTCTTCACCAGATAAAGTAGTGTCGAAATCACCACTTAAAACATCCCACATAATTATTTTGTATTCTTTTGTGAGTGCCGCAGATTGTTTGTTACTCATTCTACCATGTGGGGGTCTAAATAAGTTCGATTTAAAAACGTTTTCACATCTTCTTATATCTCTTAAATAGGAGAGTAGAC
>CAJWJW010000158.1 GCA_913041775.1 uncultured Flavobacteriales bacterium | reverse complement strand
TGAAATAATTAATATAAGCAGAATCTGTATCCGAGAAAATGGTGCACACATCTACATTATGTACGGTAGGACTCACCACGGTAGATTTAGATTGATAGTTTTCTAAAGCATCGAGTTTTTCTTTTATTTCATGCGCTTTTTCAAACTCTAAATTCTCAGCAAATTCTAGCATTTGCTCTTTTAAGGGCTGAATAATAGTTCGCGTATTTCCTTTTAAGATCGAACGTATTTCTGAAATCGACTTCTCGTAATCTTCCTCAGTCTGATAAGATTCGCAGGCACCCAAGCATTTTTTTATATGGAAATCCAAACAGACCTTAAACTTACCCTTGTTTATGTTTTCGTCGGATAAGTTAAAAGTACACGATCGCAATGGATACAGTTGCTTAATAAGCTCTAAAAGAACTTTCATTGCACGAGAGGATGAGTAAGGTCCAAAATATTCTGAACCATCCTTAACTACATTTCGAATGGAAAAGACTCTGGGGAAACGCTCTTTCTTAATACATATCCATGGGTATGTTTTATCGTCTTTTAGCATTACATTATAGCGAGGCTGCAGTTTCTTTATCAGGTTATTCTCTAATAATAAAGCATCTACCTCTGTCTGTACAATAATGTATTCTATACGCTCAATTTTAGAAACTAAAACCCTTGTCTTTCCATAATCGGAATGCTCCTTATGGAAATAGGAAGACACACGACGTTTTAGATTTTTTGCCTTACCTACATATAGAATAACATCATCCTTATCGAAATACTGATAGACTGCGGTACTGCTAGGCAGGGTCTTTAAAAATTGGGCTATATGTTCCTTGGTTTTGGGCAAGCTCAAATGTAAGTATTCAAATTGGAAAATATGAATCGTGAAACGTAAAAGGTAATTCGATATTCAATTAGTTAATCTACAATACTGGATTAGTGAAAACAAACAAAACACTGCTAATAATTTAGCTGATGTAATAGAAAGTATTAATTGGTACTTTTGTTGTAGTAGAACAAGGAAATATAAAAACTCACACGATGAAAGACGTAAAAGTATACGGTGCCGACTGGTGCTATGATTGTATAACAGCAAAGAAATTTTTGGATTCAAAAAATATTGCCTTCGAATACATCGATATTTCTGATAACGAAACTGCAATTGCATTTATAGAAAAGGTAAATAATGGAAAGAGAATTATTCCTACCCTTTTAATAGATGGAGAAAGCCATACCAATCCTGGAATTGCTGGTTTGATAAACTTGTTTAAATAAAAAAAGCGGCATCAGCTGCTTTTTTTTATGTCCAAAACTCGCGCTTTTTATTCCGCGCTTTTTTCTGTTCTAAATACTCCTCAGTAGGAACTTTTATAAAAGATGGATGCTGCTCTATTGCATACTCTAACTGCTCAACTATCTTCTCTACAGAATCATTTTCATAGTCAATTTCTAAAGCAGGTTTTATTACCATAGACTGTAGGATTCCTTTTTTCTTAATAAAGAGTCCTTTTTTATCGAACGATCTTCGGAAGCCATCTATTACAATAGGAACAACGATAGGTTTGTATTGTTTTATAATATGAGCCGTTCCTTTTCTTATTGGATTAAACGCTCTGGTAGTTCCTTGAGGGAAAGTAATTACCCAACCATCTTTAAGTGCTACGCCTATACTTTGGGTGTCACTAGAGTCTACAGTTCTAGAAATTGTTTCTCCATTTTCTCGCCAAGTACGTTTTATTGAAACAGCCCCGGCATAAGCCATCATTTTTGGTAGTAATCCAGATTGCATGGTTTCTGTAGCCGCAACATAATACAAGTTGGTTTTCGGATTCCATAAATAAGCCACATTCTTAATGCTGTCTATACGTCCTTTTAAAGAGGCGTTAAATACATGATGCATCGCAGTAACATCAGCAAAATAAGTTTGATGATTGGATACAAAAAGAATGTTTCTATCTGGAAGCTCACGGATAATTTCCGAACCTTCTATACGCATACTGTTAAATCCTTGGTACCGTCTATGCGACAATGTACCCAACAATTGTATTAACCAGCGTTTTATAAATATATAATGCCCAAAAGGGTCTTTTTTGAAAATTCCCATATGTAGTTTAAATGCTAATCGGCAAAGCTAAACAATTTGAAAGATTGGAGAAATGATGAGGAATAGTAGAAACTATTTCACCAATTCCATTTCAAATAGAACCGACAAGTGCTTTTTTACCTTCTCTTGCACTTCTGCCATATCTACCCATCTGCCCAATTCTTTTTGTAAAGAAGTAACGGCTTTATCGGGAATGCCACAAGGGATAATATTAGTGAAATAATCTAAGTCCGAATTTACGTTAAATGCAAATCCGTGCATAGTTACCCAACGACTAGAACGTACACCTAAGGCGCATATTTTTCTGGCTTTTGGATTCTCCCAGTCTAACCAAACTCCAGTAGAGCCAGTTACTCTGCCTCCTACAATACCATATTCGGCAAGAGTAAGAATTACGGATTCTTCTAAAAAACGCAAGTATTTATGTATATCTGTAAAGAAATTATCCAAATCGAAAATAGGATAACCTACTAATTGTCCAGGTCCGTGGTATGTAATATCGCCACCCCTGTTAATTTTATAAAAGCTAGCTCCTTTAGCGGCTAGCTGTTCTTCGTTAACCAATAAATGAGAGAGATGTCCACTTTTACCTAAAGTAAATACGTGGGGGTGTTCGCAAAAAATCAACTTACTTTGGGTAGCTTCAACAAAAGAATCTCCTTCTTTTTCTCGAGCTCTATTGGCGCGCTTCACATCAATAATTCCTTGAAAAAGCGTTTCCTGAAAGTCCCAGGCTTCCTTATAGTCTAAAAGACCTAAGTTTATATATTTTACTTCTTGCATTTTAATCTTTAAAATTGGAGAGCGCACCTTTAAGGTTATTTATAACTTCAATTTCATCGGCAACAACACCATTTCTTTTAGAAAGAATATAAGAAACATGATCGCCTACATTTACTAAGTAGAAAGTCTTTTCTATCATAGACTCTCCTTTAGACCAGTACT
>CAJWJW010000157.1 GCA_913041775.1 uncultured Flavobacteriales bacterium | reverse complement strand
AGGAGTTTATCAAACCTTGCATTACTATCATAATTACAAGCTTCAAAGTTTGTACAACCTTGTATTGGTACGCCAGAATCGAGGAGTAAACTATTGGCTCGGATATTTTACTTAGTGACCAATACATGGAGGCTAGCTCTAAAGAAATGGCGTACTACTTCTTGTCCTGCACCAATTTCTGCAAAGGTTCCATAAAGCTCTTGGTCGAGATTTATTTGCAGTGCTTTTTGTGCGGGTGTTAAAACAACGTTTTTCATAATGCTTGTATATTCTAATAGCAAATGTAAAATGCCTAAAGTACATAGCCAAGTATAATGATGTATTTGTTCTATAATGATTAAATTAAATCGAATATATTTGTAATTATGAAACTAACATTTTTAGGAACTGGTACTTCTCAGGGTATTCCTGTAATAGCATGTGATTGTATAGTCTGTTCTTCTGCTAATCCTAAAGACGACAGATTAAGGTCGTCTGTGATGATTACAATAGATAAGCAAAACTACATTGTTGATACAGGTCCAGACTTTAGGCAACAGATGTTGCGTGAGAAAGTTCAAGATGTAAGGGCTATACTATTTACTCATGAGCATAAGGATCATGTAGCGGGAATGGATGATATAAGAGCTTTTAATTTTAAGTTTCAAAAGGATATCGATGTGTATTGTGACTTGAATGTTCAAAAAGCATTACTTAGAGAATATCCTTATGTTTTTGCGGATTTAAAATACCCTGGTGTACCGGAAGTTATAGTACATCAAATATGTAAGGAAGAAGTATTCACCATAAACGGTAATTTGTTTAATCCAATTGAAGTGATGCATTATAAATTGTCTGTTTTGGGCTTTAGAGTAGAAGACTTAACATATATAACCGATGCAAAAACAATTTCTGAAGAGGAGATTGAAAAGATAAAAGGTTCTAAAGTTCTTGTTGTAAATGCACTTAGACGTACTGAACATATTTCTCACTTTAATTTAGAGCAAGCTTTAGAGTTGATAGCAAGAATAAATCCTGAAAGAGCCTACCTTACACACTTAAGTCACCTTATGGGCTTACATGACGAGGTTTCTTTAGAATTACCAGACAATGTTTTTATTGCTTATGATGGTCTAAAGATTGAGTGTTAACCAAATGTATCAAGCAAAAAAAAACCTCGAATTTCGAGGTTTTTATTTTGGTATGAAAAGTAACTAGTTTACTTTCCCACTTAAATCAGCACCAGCTTTGAACTTTACAACGTTCTTAGCAGCGATTTGAATAGTTTTACCAGTCTGAGGATTACGACCTTCTCTTGCAGCACGAGCTGAGATTGAAAATGATCCAAACCCTACTAAGGCAACTTTACCACCTTTTGAAAGGCTACCAGCTACAGATCCTGTAAAAGAATCTAATGCAAGTTTAGCAGCAGCTTTAGAAATTCCAGCATCGCTGGCCATAGCGTCGATTAATTCTGACTTGTTCATAATAAAACAGTTTTAGGGTTAAAAATTAAATATTTTATGATTGCTTTACAAATATAGACTATTGTTGAGATTGCGCAAGTTTTACCTATTAAAAAGCCCTACTTTGTTAATAAAAGCATACAAATGTTGATAAATACAGCTGGAATTAGATGAATTATTCAAAAACGAGTGAGAATAAGCCTTAACAGGCATTCAGTTCTGAGCTGAGTGAATATCCGTTTAGAAACGAACGAATATCCATTTTATTTTTACTTGGTGCTTGGATTTCTAAAACACTTATATACCCATTTTTGGTGTATATTTTTAGCTCCGTTTTGGATGTCTCAATTTCAGTAGTCTCCTTATCATGTTCACATATTGTATGCGTACTCTTATGAATTTTCATTAAAATATCCTCGTTGCCCGTATGTACAAATTTTGTCCATGCTACAGGATAAGGAGATAGGCCTCTAATTTGGTTGTGTACAGCTAAAGTGTCTTTGGTCCAATCGATCCTGCAGTTGTCCTTAAAGAGTTTTGGAGCTTCTTTTAGATTATCAGATTCTTTTTGAGTTTTAGGGCTAATAGAATTATTGAAAATAGCATCACAAGTTTCGGTTGCCAGTACAGCACCTAAAACCATTAATTTATCGTGTACAGCTCCAACATTCTCATTTTCACCAATCTCACACACCTTATATAATAGTGTAGCTCCAGTGTCTATTTTTTCATCTATAAAAAAAGAGGTTACCCCAGTTTTAATCTCACCATTTATAATTGCCCAGTTAATAGGAGCAGCCCCTCTGTATTGTGGTAGTAAAGATCCATGTATGTTAAATGTACCGAATTTCGGCATAGACCACACTTCTTTAGGGAGCATTCTAAAAGCAACAATTATAAATAAGTCTGCCTCTAACTCTTTTAGTGATTCTAAAAACTCTGGGTTTTTTAGTTTTTCGGGCTGTAGAATATTTAATTCTTGAGATAGAGCGTATTTTTTTACGTCACATGCTTGAAGTTTATGGCCTCTTCCAGCTGGTCTATCCGGTGGGCAAACAACCCCAACTACTTTATATCCACTTTCGTGAATTTTTTTTAATGATTCCACCGCAAATTGTGGTGTACCCATAAATACAATTTTCTTATTTCTGTTCATTTAGTTTTATTTTATCACCTTCTTTTATGACTATATTTTCTTCAAGTAATTGTTTAATTTCATCAATTATAACAAGCTCTTTTAGCTTGCTGTATTGTGCCACAAAAGTACTGATGAATATTGGTTTAAGGCTTACTCGTTTCAGAAGATCTTTACGGATAGATTTTTTAAAGTCTATTGTATTAGTCATCTTAGCAATACATATATCGCATATACCACAATCTTGCTCACTTCGTTCGCCAAAATAATCTAATAAAATACGAGATCTGCAAACCTCTGTATTAGATAGGTAGCCGTTAATACTTTTAAGTTTGTTTTTTAGGAGTGATTTTCGTTCTTCAAAATGTGTTTTTGAAAGTGGGAGGTTTTTGCTGGATTTAAATGGATTACGCTAGATAAGAATACAAGCAACAAAAAATTATCAAAAAGAAAATTTCATATAAATCTTAAAATGAACAAAAAACTAT
>CAJWJW010000156.1 GCA_913041775.1 uncultured Flavobacteriales bacterium | reverse complement strand
ACCCGACAATTTGAATATTGCCTTTAAATAATTTTCTTCTGCTTGACTAGGCATATTGATTTATTTACTAGAGGCAAAAATAGTGTTTTTAAATTTAATTAATAAAAAATTTAGGCTTAACTAAATAATTATTTAAATTTACAGCATACTAAAACACCATTATAATGAAAAATAGTAAACAGATTTTATTTGCTAGTTTAATTGCATCAGCCTTAGTAGGTTGTGAAAAGCTATTACCTCCCGCGCCAGAGCCAGGAGAGACAATAGCAGAACCTACTAATGGATTAACTATGGCACAAATGTCTCATTTTATCGAAGGTGATGAGTTATT
This sequence comes from uncultured Flavobacteriales bacterium, assembly GCA_913041775.1. Classification (GTDB taxonomy): domain Bacteria; phylum Bacteroidota; class Bacteroidia; order Flavobacteriales; family UBA7430; genus UBA6772. Next base: position 2,761 of record CAJWJW010000156.1, on the reverse strand, counting down.
TGCTAAAATCTATACAGCAGAAGAAGGTTTAGGCCCAATATTTATACAAAACTCTTGTGAAGGATGTCACGTAGGAGATGGAAAAGGACATCCATTTAATACAGAAGTACGCTTTGGTCAAATCGGAGATGATGGAAAGTTTGACTATATGCTAGACCAAGGAGGTCCACAATTACAGCATAGATCAATCGCTAACTACATACCCGAAACACTTCCTGAAGGACATACAACGACCTCAGAAAGAATTGCTCCTTTAGTAATAGGTATGGGGCATTTAGCTGCAATTCACGATCAAGATATAATAGACTTAGAAGATATTGATGATGCTGATGGAGATGGTATTTCAGGGCGGATAAATTACATTACAGCAAAAGATTACTTTATTCCAGAAGACTTTCATATTGCGAATAGTGAAGGTAAATATATTGGACGTTTTGGGAAGAAAGCAAAGGAGATTACCTTATTAGATCAAGTAGTATTTGCTCTAAAAGAAGATATGGGCTTAACGAGTGATTTCGATACTGAAGACTTAGTGAATTACGAAATTGGTATTGGTGCTAGCGATGCAGTTGCAGAACCAGAAGTAGGAAATAATGTAGTAGACCACTTAGTCTTTTATATGAGGACTTTAAAAACACCTACCCGTAGAGACCTAGAAAACCCTTCGGTTATACATGGTGAAGAGATTTTTAAAGAGATTGGCTGTAACAAGTGTCACGTAGAAGAATTTACAACAACAGCACAAGATATTGATGCGATTAGTGAGAAGACATTCTACCCATACACCGATTTATTATTACACGATATGGGAGAGGCTTTAAACGACAACTACCCCGAAGGAGATGCAAAAGGAAATGAATGGAGAACACCACCACTTTGGGGATTAGGTTTAGCAGCAGATAGCCAAGGAGGCACAGGTTATTATTTGCACGATGGTAGAGCAACTTCTTTAGAAGAGACTATTCTTTTACATGCAGGAGAGGCTGGAAGTATTAGAGATAATTACATTACCCTTTCTGATTCAGAAAAAGAAGATTTAATGAGTTTCTTAAATTCACTATAATGACTACTCGTAGAGAATTTATAAAAGGAATGGCAGGTGCAAGTGCAACTGTTTGCTGTGGATTAGGAATTACGAGTATACTAGAGAGTTGTACTACATCACATTTACAAGCACCTATTAGAGGAACTCGTATAGAAATAGAGAGTTCTTTGTTTCTAGAAAAAAGCTATCTAGTTATAACAAATGTTAAGCTACCTGCTCCAATATACTTACATAAAAATGGAGATTCTTATATAGCCTCACTTATGCTATGTACACATAAACAGTGTGAACTTAATATTACAGGAGCAACTTTAAGTTGCCCATGCCACGGAGCACAATTCTCAAAAGAAGGTGTGGTAATACAAGGACCTGCAGAAACAGATTTACAGCACTTTATAGTAACGAGCAATGGCACAAAGGTCATTATTGACCTCAAAAAATAAGACTATGAAAAAAATATTTATTTTATGCTTTATGCTAATCGGTTTTGTAAGTTTAGCACAAGATAGCACATCTACACTAAATCAAGAAGCCATATATGATCGGCCATTTATAAAAAATAATATTTCAAAAACAGCACTTGGTGGATATTTAGAAGCCAATAGTAATTACTTTATTGAAGATGGCTTAGGTGAGGGTTTATCATTTGAGATGAGAAGATTTAACATCTTTTTATATTCTTCTGTAAGTGACCGAATTAAATTTTTAGCTGAATTAGAATTTGAACACGGCACAGAAGAAATTGCACTAGAAACAGCCTTACTGGACTTTAGAGTTAATCAGGGACTAAATTTTAGAGCAGGTATTTTACTACCTCAGATAGGACTGGTAAATGCTAACCACGATTCACCTAAATGGGATATTGTAGACCGTCCTCTTTCATCATCTCTTATTATTCCAACAACTTTATCGGAAGTTGGTTTTGGAGTTTTTGGAAAGTTTTATGTTGGGAACAACACCTTATCATACGATGCCTATTTAGTAAATGGACTTCAAGATGGAGTCGTTTTAAATGAAGAAGGAATGACTTCAATACCCTCTGGAAAAAGTGAAGAAGCTTTTGCGGAAGACAATAATGGAACACCAATGTTTAATGGACGATTAGCTATTAGCAATCGAAAATTTGGGGAATTTGGCTTATCGTATTACGGAGGGGTTTACAACTCATACTTAATGGAAGGAGAACAGGTAGATGAAAAACGAAGTTTACACTTAATAGCCTTCGACTTCAGTTCGAATATTAAAAAATTCGAAGTTAAAGGAGAATATGTAAAAGCCTTAATTGATGTAGCAGAAGATATAAATGAGAGTTACGGTAGCGAACAGTGTGGAGGATTTATTCAAGTGACCTACCCAATAATTGAGAAAACAATGTTTGGGTATTCCAAGGCTAAAATAAACGCTGTTATTAGAGCTGAAGCAGTAGATTTGAACCAGGGAACATTCAAAAATAACTTCCCTAATAGCGAAGCAATTGAAGGAATTAATATTGGAAATGAAATTAAGGCTTTTGTCTTAGGAGTAAGCTTGCGACCAACAGCCTCAACTACATTTAGAGCAAACTATCGCAGACACAAGTCAACAGATATACAGAATAACCCTCCAGCAATAATGGCAGGATTTCAATTTGGCTTTGCAAGCTTCTTCTAGAATATTTTAAACCTAAAAAAGCCCAACCTAATTAGGTTGGGCTTTTTTTTATTCTTCTGTAGTTTT
>CAJWJW010000155.1 GCA_913041775.1 uncultured Flavobacteriales bacterium | reverse complement strand
TTGGAATGCCAGAATGGTATTCGTTTAAAGACCTAGACTACGAGTATTTAATGAACCTTAATGTTCATATGCCTAACAGTGGTGTATTGTCGTATAATGATACTTTAACAGAGTATTTTGTTGAGAATTACCAAGATGCAACAGGTTCAGATCCTAGTCCACGCTTTTCTTTTTCTGGCTTTGATGTAACCTTCTATTTCCTATCTCAATTAATGCAATACGGAGGTGTTTCTTCAGAGTTATTCTTAGAACCTAAGGATTTACTAAACTTAAACTTCGATTTCAACTATAAGCGTAACGAAGACAACGGTTCTAGAAATCAAGCTGTACAAATTATTAAGTACGAGGATCTAGAAATTATTAGAGTTGATAAGTAAAAGGTTCTGATTCCGATTTTTTAGTATTACTACCAAGGCAGGTCTGTCTTGTTTTGAAGACTATACAGTTCAGGATGTAGGTGTACATCTCTCAATTTGTGTTTTGTAATACTTGTAATAAATAATAAAATGATGAAAAACATTTTAGCATTCTTAATGTTTGTATCGGTTGCTTCATACGGACAAAGTAATTCACTAGGGATTCAAATATTCCATTCATCCGATGTGGGTAGTGGGCTATCATATGCTACACCAAGTATTGGTGGAGGGCTGTCTTTTCAACATAATTATGAAAGTAATTTATTTGTTAAAACTGGTCTGAAGTTAATTTCAGTGGATTATATCTATATGCTACATAAATCTAAACACATGAATGCTTAAAGGATTCCGATGAATATAGGTAAGCGATTTGGAAATGATTTTTCATTTGCAGAATTGGCTATAGGCCCACAATTTTCGTACTACTCAAGTTATGTTGATTACACTCTTGAAGGTGGAGTGATTCAGATGAATGAACCCAAGGATGATAGAAGAAGTTTTTGTTTTGGCTTAAATTACAAGGTAAACATTGGAACTTCTTTGAACGAAGATTACGAATTAGCCATTGGACTACATGGTTCCTCTGATATAGTTAACATTAAGGCGTTAAGTAATAATGCTAGTAATACGATTAATAGCAAGGCTATTTACTTTGAGATAAGTCGCAAATTTTAGATGGAACGCTTATAATTATATTCCCAACAGTTGGTGGGCATTTTTGTTGAATTAGAAATCAGCCTCCACAGAAAACTCTACCAAGTCATTAGTTATAGGATGTGTAAACTCAATAAAGGCTGCATGTAAATGTAGCCGATTGCTTTTTGTACCATACAGGTCATCTCCAACAATTGCGGTGTTTAATCCTTTAAAATGCGATGCATGAACCCTCAACTGATGTGTCCTTCCTGTTATTGGGAAAAAGAGTATTCTAGTTTTCTCCTTTTCTATACGAACTACTTCGTATTTAGTTCTTGCAGATTTACCATGTTCAAAACAGACTAATTGTCTTGGTCTATCGTCTAGATCCACTCGTAATGGTAGATCAATAATCCCTGAAGGTTCTTTTACTATTCCATCTAAAAGTGCCACATAGCGTTTGTGAATGGTACGTTTTATAAACTGCTGTTGTAACTTATCGTGTGCTTCTTTGGTTTTAGCAATAAGCATTATTCCAGAAGTAGACATATCCAGTCGGTGTACTATTAATGGTCCTGTTGCCTCCGGGTATTTCGTTTTCATTCTACTATACACACAATCTTTAATTGTTTTTCCTGGAACCGACAAAAACTCATTGGGTTTGTTTATTACTGCCAGGTGCTCATCTTCGTAAACAATTTCAATCGTTTTTCCTTCTGCGGGATTTATCAGGAGTGGATTCTCATCTACTTCTAATCCTTGTAACATATGTGTTAATATAGGAAAGCACTTCCCTTGACAAGCAGGGTAGTAGTGTTTGTGTTTTCTTATGGCCGATTTAGGCGATTCTCCCCACCAAAACTCTGCTAGTGCAATAGGTTTTAGATTGTTTGAAAAGGCAAACTGTAATAGTTTTGGTGCTGCACATTCTCCTGCTGCCGCAGGAGGAACTCCTTGTGGTGTATCTTTAAAAATAGAAAGGAGGCTTCTTTTTATGCCATGAGCATTTAAAAAATGGTATTCATCAAACAAACCTTTTTGTAAGATAGCAGATAAGCTTTTTCTTTTTTCTTTTAAATGTGTTCGTTCTGCTATTAACTCGTGCGCTCTCTTACTTGCCTTTTCTATTCTTTCCTCCCAATAACGGTGTAATTCTTTAAGTTGATTCTTTTGATGTACGCTATCCTTATTGAGTTGATCGTTTATGGGCTCGTATTTATCAGGACTTAAATCTTTGGCTTCAGTACGTTTTTGTTTTCTGAGTTTTTTGTCCAAAATCATTTTCGTCCTCAGTTCTTTAACCTTAGTCTTAAATAAAAGGGTTTCATTTATTAATTCTTCCTCAGCAACTTTAATCTCCTCACAAGCACTTAGTTCTCGTACTCTTTTGTTAATCTCAGTCAATTCTGCTTGTCCTTTTAAGAAAAACCCATCTTCTGTTAACATATCATAAATAGGAGGTACAAAATTACCGAGTGTATTTACACCTGCCATCTTCCCAGAAAAAGCAGTTATATAACCTATTTCTTTGGTCTCGTTTTCTACCACTAAAACTCCAAACATCTTTCCAATTGCAAGAGACTCATTTTTAGAAATCCCAAAATTATGTTTCCAATCTAAATCACCACTTAAATATTCTTGCAGCTCTTCGCAGGCAATTTCACCAAGCTCGTGTGGTTTATAGTAAAAAGGAAAGGTGAATTTAGTCGGCAGATTAATAGAGGCTATCGATTTTTTAAAATGAATGAAACAAGAATTACTAGTAGTCATGGATTAGGCTTTGTGCTTTGCGAAAATACAATTTCGTATTGAGTGTTGCCTTTATTTTTATGAATTGAATAAATATATTTGTACTGTTACTAGTTTCTAGATGTATTTATAGCCGCATATATAAAGACAAGATTTTTGCTAAAACTCCCTTCAATACTGTGTAAACAGTGTCGATTAAAATTAAAAATCATCCTCTTTGAGTTTGTAGCCTACATATAGCTACAATTTGTATATATTTACGCTTTCTCAGTTCAAAATCTAGAAGAACAATGATTAGAAATTTACTATTAGCTACGGCTTTATTACTCGCTGTAAATCCAACTTTCGCCCAAAAGGAAGTTCAGGC
>CAJWJW010000154.1 GCA_913041775.1 uncultured Flavobacteriales bacterium | reverse complement strand
CTGTTTTTGTTTTAGATGAGATCGATAAACTTGCTATTGGAAGTCAGGGAGATCCTTCTTCTGCCTTATTAGAAGTTTTGGATCCTGAACAAAACTCTACCTTTTACGACAATTACTTGGAGATTGGTTACGACTTGTCTAAAGTGATGTTTATCGCAACTTCGAATTCTTTAAACACGATTCAGCCTGCTCTTAGAGACCGAATGGAGATTATTGATATTAGTGGTTATACCATGGAAGAGAAGGTTCAGATAGCTAAAAAACATCTTTTACCTAAGCAGTTAAAAGAGCACGGTTTAGGTAAAGATGCTCTAAAACTTGGTAAAAAAGAATTTGAGCAAGTTGTAGAAGGTTATACAAGTGAGTCTGGAGTTCGTGGTTTAGATAAGAAATTAGCAAAATTAGTTCGCTATGCTGCTAAAAGTATTGCTATGGAAGATGAATACGAAACGAAATTGAATTCCGATTTAGTAGTTGATATTTTAGGACCACAACGTTTTAGTAAAGATAAGTACCAGAACAATGAGGTTGCTGGTGTTGTTACAGGATTAGCGTGGACTTCTGTTGGAGGTACCATCTTGTTTATTGAGTCTAGTTTAAGTCCTGGTAAAGGGCGTTTAACACTTACCGGAAATTTAGGTAAGGTTATGAAAGAGTCGGCTAGTTTAGCGCTTGAATTTATTAAATCAAATCATGATAAATTTGGTTTAAAATCTGATGTATTTACTAAATGGGATATTCATATTCACGTTCCTGAAGGTGCAGTACCAAAAGACGGTCCTTCAGCTGGGATTACCATGTTAACTTCTCTAACATCATTACTTACTCAGAGGAAAGTAAAGAAAAGTTTAGCTATGAGTGGTGAGATTACTCTTAGAGGTAAGGTTTTACCAGTAGGTGGAATTAAAGAGAAAATCCTTGCTGCTAAAAGAGCGGGTATAAAGGAGATAATACTTTGTAAGGATAACGAGAAAGATATACTCGAAATTAAACCAGACTACTTAAAAGGTCTAAGTTTTAATTATGTAGACCATATGTTAGATGTAATTGATCTAGCTTTAACCAATCAAAAAGTTAAAGACGCTAAAAAAGTATAAGTTCCGCTTAATTTGATAACCTCACTCATTAATTTGAGTGAGGTTTTTTCTTTATTTCCTTAAAATTATCAGCATCTAAGTAAAATACTAAACGCATAACTTATATTTGCAGCTCTAAATAGCATTTAACATGAGAAAACAGATAGTTGCAGGAAACTGGAAGATGAATAAAAACCTTCAAGAGGGAATTGATTTATGCAAATCTATTATTGCACTTACTTCTGAGGTTACCAGAGAAGTAATTATTTCTGCTCCTTATATACATTTAGCCACTTTGGTTGATCTTTGTAAAGGAACTAATTTAAAAGTTGCTGCACAAAACTGTCATCATAAACAATCGGGTGCTTATACAGGAGAAGTCTCTACTGCTATGTTAGCAGACTTAGGATTGGACTATGTTATTATAGGTCACTCTGAGCGTAGAGCTTTTAATGCTGAAACAAATTCTCTATTAGCTGAAAAAATAGATGCTGCTTTGTCTCAAAATCTAAAAGTTATTTACTGTTTTGGTGAAACCCTTGAGGAGCGTAAATCAAATGTTCATTTCGATTTAGTACGTACACAAATTACAGAAGGTGTTTTCCATTTAAGTGCTGAGCAAATGACTAAGGTTGTTTTCGCCTACGAGCCAGTTTGGGCTATAGGAACGGGAGAAACTGCTAGCAGTGAACAGGTACAAGAAATGCATGCTCATATTCGTCAAGTTATTACTAGTAAATATGGAAGTGAAGTCGCACAAAATACTTCTATTCTTTATGGCGGTTCTTGTAAACCTTCTAATTCTACAGACTTGTTTTCTCAAACTGATGTAGACGGTGGTTTAATTGGTGGCGCATCTTTAAAAGTCACAGACTTTGTTTCAATTATTAAGGCTTAAGAGATGAATTATATAGAAGTTAACTTTAATATTATCGCAAACGAATCTGCAGAAATTAATGCCCAAATGGCTAGAGAAATTTTAGTGGCCGAATTAGGGGCATTAAATTTTGAAAGCTTTGTAAATACTGCTACTGGATTGCATGCTTATGTACAAGAAGGCGATTTTGTAGAAGAAGAGGTAAGAGACTTATACATCCTTCATAATTCTGACTTTACGATTAGTATGGATGTTGTTACCATTGAACAACAAAACTGGAATGCAGAATGGGAGAAGAATTTCGAACCTATTGAAGTTGATGGTAAGTGTATAGTTAGAGCACCTTTTCACGATAAAATAGAAGTAGATTTTGATATTGTTATAGAACCAAAAATGTCTTTTGGTACAGGGCACCACGAAACAACGCATCAAATGATTGCGCAGTTGTTAAATATTGATGTTTCTGGAAAACGTGTTTTAGACATGGGCTGTGGTACTGGAATTCTTGCCATTTTGGCTTGTATGAAAGGTGCTAATTCTATTACAGGTATCGATATTGACGAATTGGCTTATGAAAATACGCTAGAAAATGTTCGCAAAAATAAATGCTCCCAAATAATTGTTAAGCAAGGAGGAGCAGAGCTCTTAAACAATTGTTCTTACGATGTAATTCTTGCCAACATAAATAGAAATATTCTTTTAAACGACATGGAAGCATATACTAATGCAATGCGTAGAGGTTCTCAAATTGCTTTTAGTGGATTCTACACCTCGGATATTTCTCATATTGACACCAAAGCACGTACACTAGGTTTAAGTCTTTTAAGACAAAGTGAAAAAAACAATTGGGCTGCTCTAGTTTACCAAATGGGCTAGTAAGTTTTATTTTCTTTTTTATTTCTTTCCGACCTCTTTTATTTTAGTGAAAGAATCGTAAAAAATGAGAGTTAGCAAAATGCTGTTTTATCTTGCCGACCGAAGGCTAGTGAGTTTCATTTCTTTCCCGACCTCTTTTATTTTAATTAAAGAAGCGTATAAAATGAGCGTTGTAAAATGTTGTTTGAGCTTCCCGACCAAATGAAGGCTAGCGAGTTCATTTTATTAGCCATTTTAAAGTTTCTGAAACGTTAAGAAAGAAATACAGTCATTATTTTTATTCGCGTTTCTCAATTAATTATTGAGCTTATGATTTTCAATTGGTTCTTTTTATCAAGGAAAAGGACTACAAAGT
>CAJWJW010000153.1 GCA_913041775.1 uncultured Flavobacteriales bacterium | reverse complement strand
GGAAATAGTAGTTTTTATAACCTCCTAAAATCAATCTATAAGACAAGTCTATATCTTCACCATACATAAAGAAAGTCTCGTCTAACAAGCCAACTTTATCGAGTGCTTCCTTACGCATAAGCATATAGGCACCAGCTAAAATATCAGCTTCATTAGTTTCGTTTTCTGGTAAATGTCCTAGGTGATAAGCGCCAAATCGTTTTGATTTTGGGAACAACTTAGACAGACCAAATATTTTATAAAAAGCTACTGCTGGTGTAGGGAGACTTCGTTTAGATTCGGGTAAGAATTTTCCTTTACCATCTACCATCTTAACGCCTAATCCTCCTGCATTAGGAGTTTTGTCCATAAAAGTAATACACTTCTCAAAAGTATCTTCTTCTACAATAGTATCAGGATTTAAAAGTAAGAAATAGTCACCTTTAGCAATTCGCATTGCCTGGTTATTAGCTATGGAAAAACCTGTATTTTCTTTATTTGCAATTAGTTTAACCCATGGAAATTTCTCAGCTACCATTTCTACAGAACGATCTACAGAATTGTTATCTACTACAAAAACCTCCGCATCTATATTCTTAATAGCTTTGTGTACAGACTGCAAGCACTGTTCTAAAAAGTACTTAACATTATAGTTTACAATTATAATGGAGATTTTCATTTACCCTTAGCTGTTAATGGCGTTTTCATATGGCAATCTATTTACTATCGATCGGCCTAATGTAATTTCATCTGCGTATTCCAATTCATCTCCAAAGGCAATACCTCTAGCAATGGTAGAAACTTTAATAGTATATTTTTTTAATTTCTTAAAAATATAAAAGTTAGTGGTATCACCTTCCATAGTACTACTCAATGCAAATATTATTTCTGTAACCTCTCCATCTGCAACCTTTTGTATTAGGCTGTCTATAGATAAATGTTGGGGGCCAATTCCTTCCATAGGCGAAATAATTCCACCTAGAACGTGGTATAATCCTTTAAATTGTTGAGTATTTTCTACAGCCATCACATCGCGTATATCTTCTACAACACATAAAGTAGATCCATCTCTATTAGGATTAGAGCATAGTTGGCAAATTTCTACATCAGAAATATTATGGCATTTTAGACAATAGCGAATACCTTCTCTAAGGTCTTTAACTGCTTGTGCAAAACGATTTACATCGTCTTTTTCACGTTTTAGTAAATTTAAAACCAAACGCAAAGCTGTTTTTTTTCCTATTCCAGGGAGTTTTGAAAACTCTTCTACAGCCTGTTCTAATAATTTTGATGAGAAGTTCATAGTCCAAAAATAGCTTTTTAGCACATAGTATCAATAGTAAATTATATATTAGATTTTTTAAAATTTAGCTATGACACCTACCTTAATAATTACAGTATTAGTCGCCTATTTTGCACTTTTAATCCTTATTTCTAAGATTACTTCTAAGGAGGACGACAATGAAAGTTTCTTTTTAGGAAATAGACGATCGCCTTGGTATATAGTGGCTTTTGGGATGATAGGAGCGAGCCTTTCTGGTGTCACTTTTATTTCTGTTCCTGGATGGGTTGCTAGTTCACAGTTTTCTTATTTCCAAATGGTATTGGGTTATTTAGTTGGTTATGCGGTTATAGCAACTGTGTTAATGCCCATGTATTACCGACTAAATTTAACATCTATTTATACTTATTTGGAAGATCGATTTGGTTTTTGGTCCTATAAATCAGGTGCCTTTTATTTCCTATTATCAAGAACTATAGGTGCTGCTTTCCGATTGTATCTAGTAGCCAATGTTTTGCAAATTTTAGTGTTTGCTGCCTGGGGAATTCCTTTTGCACTAACAGTAGCTTTAACCATTGCGTTAATATGGGTGTATACTCATAAAGCAGGAATTAAAACCATTATTTGGACTGATACACTTCAAACATTATTTATGCTTATTGCAGTGGTTTTGTGCTTTTATTATGTAGCCGATGCAATGGATTTTACTTTAGCTACTGCCATTGAGCAAATTTCTCTTTCTGAATATTCTAAAATCTTCTTTTTTGAGGATGTTAGCAGCGCTTCGTTTTTTCCAAAGAAGTTTTTTGCTGGAGCTTTTTTAGCTATTGTCATGACTGGATTAGATCAGGACATGATGCAGAAAAACTTATCCTGTCCTTCTATAAAAGATGCTCAAAAGAATATGTTTTGGTTTAGCATAGTATTGGTTTTTGTAAACTTACTATTCCTTGGTTTAGGTGCGCTCTTGTATTTGTTTGCCAATGAGTTTGGTATTTCTGCTACTGGAGATGATTTATTTGCAACAGTTGCCATGCACGAGAATATGCCAATAGCAGTAGGTTTGTTTTTCTTATTAGGTTTAATTGCTGCCGCTTATTCGAGTGCCGATTCTGCTCTTACAGCCCTTACAACTTCTTTATGTGTAGATTTTCTAGAGATTGAAAAAAGAGAGAAATTGATGCAATTGAAAATCCGTAAACAAGTACATATTTTGTTTTCCGTAATTTTATTCCTAGTTATACTACTCTTTAAACTTATTAACGACGAGAGTGTTATTTCTACACTTTTTAAAGTGGCAGGGTACACCTACGGACCGTTATTAGGTATGTATGCTTTTGGATTGTTTACTAAGTGGCAAATTAAAGATCATTTAATTATACCAGTAGTGGTATTAGCTCCTTTGCTAACTTATATTTTACAAGTTTGTGCACCCATTTTTTGGGGCTTCAATTTTGGATTTGAGCTTCTTATAGTAAATGGATTCTTATGCTTTTTAGGTATGATGATGATTAGAGAAAGGAGTTTAGAGTAGAACTCTATATTTATTAAAGCTCAAGATTTTCTGTTAATAACATTTTAGCCGAAAAAAAGTTGGACTTAAAATTCGTGTACAATTCTATGTACTTTTAAACGTTTTTAGTTATTATTAAGATTTGATTCTTCGAGGACTGATTTCTTTTCAATTTTGTAATTTTTAATATCAATTATTTCATGTTACTAAGGATATTTTCTGTGCTTTTCGTCAGTTTAGGGTTTTGGGGATTCTGGGGCAAAACCGTTGCTCCTATTCCAGAGCCTCCATTGCTACCACCATATATGATTAACGATTCGCCTTGGGCAGATTCGCTACTTCAAACTTTAAGCTTAGACGAAAAAATTGGTCAGCTGTTTATGGTTGCTGCAAATAGTAGAGATAGTAACGAAGACTATTATTTGATGAT
>CAJWJW010000152.1 GCA_913041775.1 uncultured Flavobacteriales bacterium | reverse complement strand
AAAAAAGCGCCTAAAAAGGTGCTTTTTAAAAGTCTATAGAACTTATTTGATCTTTGCTTCGGTAACAGTTTTCACTATTCTAGAGGCAATTTTATATGGATCACCATTTGAAGCTGGACGACGGTCTTCCAACCAACCTTTCCAACCTTGCTCTACAGTAATAATTGGAATTCTAATTGAGGCACCTCTATCAGAAATACCAAAACTAAACTCATCCATAGAAGCTGTTTCGTGTAAACCGGTTAAACGCTGGTCGTTAAATTCTCCGTAAACAGCCATGTGCTCTTTCACAACAGGTCTAAAAGCTTCACATACCTTTTCGTAAGTAACTTGAGAACCACAAGTTCTTAAGAGTGTATTAGAGAAGTTAGCATGCATACCAGAACCATTCCAGTCACCTTTAATAGGCTTAGGGTGGTATTCAATATAGTAACCATATTTTTCTGTAAGTCTGTCTAATAAATAACGAGCAACCCAAAGCTCGTCTCCTGCAAGTTTAGCACCCTTAGCGAACAATTGGAATTCCCATTGTCCAGAAGCAACTTCTTGGTTAATACCTTCAAAATTCAATCCTGCTTGAATACACAAATCTGCATGTTCTTCAACAAAATCTCTACCGTGAGTATTTCTACCACCTACTGAGCAGTAATACATACCTTGTGGTCCAGGATATCCACCCATAGGGAAACCTAAAGGCAATTGAGTATGCGCATCCATAATGAAGTACTCTTGTTCGAAACCAAACCAGAAATCATTATCATCATCGTGAATTGTAGATCTAGCATTAGATACGTGAGCCGAACCATCTGCATTTAGTACTTCAGTCATTACTAAATAAGCATTATCTCTCTCAGGATCTGGAAAAATAGCAACAGGCTTAAGTAAGCAGTCTGAAGATCCACCAACAGCTTGTCTTGTTGAACTTCCATCAAAAGACCACATTGGGCAATCTTCTAATTTACCATCAAAATCTTCTACTACTTTCGTTTTACTTCTCATATTCTGAGTAGGAAAGTATCCGTCGAGCCAGATATACTCTAATTTAGTTTTCATAACGATGAACTAAGGTTAAATTTAGCTGCAAATATAAACTCAATATTTGAGAGTAATTTAAAATCCTTCTGTTTTTTTTGACAAAAAAATGACGCAATAGTCTTACAACCAAATAGTAATTTTAGGAATTAAATATTAACATGAAAAATTGAGCGCATGAATAAAAAGTAGTTACGTAGAGAAGGAAACAGAATAATTGGGTAATAAAATAACACTCAAGAATTCACTCAATTGAAGAAGCCCAAACTTGCAGTATTAAAAATAAAGGTACGAAGCCCAAAATAGGTAAGAAATAAGCGCTGAATAGTGAACTAATACAACAGACAATAAATACAGAAAGCAATAATGCATTAAATGAACCTATCTAATTTAACAGTAATATGACTTTTATTAAAACATTAAAAAAGGAAGTAGATGTATGCGATGTATATTAGGAGTAATAAGCCACCTTCAACTCTACCGATATGTCCTTTATGAAATAAAAACATCATTGGAAAAAGAAGAAGTGAAACACCAAACATCCACCAGATATCGTTACTCAACAAACTGTGGTCTTGAATAGCAATGGGTTTAATAATGGAGGTGATTCCTAAAACAGCAAATACATTAAAAATATTAGAACCAATAAGGTTTCCAATTGACAAATCTTTTTCCTTTTTAAAAGCTGCAATTATTGAAGCTGCTAACTCAGGCACAGAGGTACCAAAAGCGACTATAGAAACAGAAATTACACGTTCGCTTAAGCCCATTGTACGTGCTAAACCACTTGCTGAATCGACTAATAAAGCCGAACCAAAGTAAAGACAAATTGCACCAGAACAAAGACAAATTAACAACTTAGGCAAAGGCATTTTATCTTTATCGGAGGGTTCTTTAAGTTTCTCTTCTTTACGTGAACGACGGATCAGGTAGGCCGTTAGTACAACAAGTAAGCTAACAAATATAAGTCCCTCCCAAGTCTCTAAGGTAGAATTCGTAAACAAAAACACTCCAAATAGAATTGAAGCAAATAACATTACAGGCACATCAAATTTATACAGTCTTTTCTGAAACGCAAGGGGAAACAAAAGAGTAGTTAAACCTAAGACTAATGAAATGTTTGCAATATTAGATCCAATTACATTCCCTAAAGCCATATCTGGATGCCCTTTAAGAGCAGAATACACACTTACGATAAGTTCGGGTGCAGAAGTTGCAAAAGACACAACGGTTAAACCAATAACCACCATAGAAACTTTCATTCTTAAAGCTAGAGCAACAGAACCTTTTACTAAAAACTCTCCACCTAAAATAAGGATGATGAGACCAAGAATTAAATATAGTATATTTTCCACGTATTAGTTATCTAGAGTTTTCTTTACACCTCTTTTTACAGACTGTGTTAAGTTTTCAATTTCTTTAAGGTCGTTTTTCATACCAGAAGTAACCGAGTCTATTCCTTGAGAGCTTTCAATGATTTCTCTTTTAATGCCATCGCTGGCATCTTTAACTTTACGAATACCTAGACCTACAGACCTAGCAATACCTGGGATTTTCTCAGGACCGAAGAGTAAAAGAAAAACAAAGGCTATGAGGACAAACTCGCCTGTACCTAAAAAATTCAAAAACAAAAGTGTGTTTACCATAGTACAAAAATAAAGAAAGTCCTGCGAATGCAGGACTTTCTTATGAATCTTAAAAAAAGATTATTTTTTAGCGTCTTCTTCTTTTAAAGTATCTACCATAATTGGGGTAGCAATAAATAATGAAGAATAAGTACCTACAACAACCCCAATCATAAGGGCGAACATGAATCCACGAATTACTTCACCACCAAAGATGAAAATAACAAATAATACGAAGAATGTAGTTACAGATGTATTAATAGTACGACTTAAAGTACTGTTAAGAGCTGCATTTACAATTTCGTGTGTATTTCCCGATTTCTTTGCGAAGTACTCACGTATTCTATCGAATACAACTACTGTATCGTTTAATGAATAACCAATTACAGTAAGTATAGCAGCAATAAATGCTTGATCTATTTCTAAAGAGAAAGGTAATTTTCCATAGAAAATAGAGAAGATAGACAATACAATTAATACATCATGGAATACAGCAACTACGGCTCCTAAAGAGTAAGACATCTTACGGAATCGAATTAAAATATACATGAAGATTACAATTAGAGAG
>CAJWJW010000151.1 GCA_913041775.1 uncultured Flavobacteriales bacterium | reverse complement strand
ACTATTGATTTCTTCAATCAAATCTTTCTGACTCATAAAAGTATATTCTTTTAAAACTAAAAAAATGTAAACTCAAAAATACATATTATTAAGCAAACAAATTTATGATTTTTATCAACAGGACACTCTACTCTATTCTTTAAATTTAGCTCACTACATTCCTATTAAATACTGCGAACTAAATAGCCTGTATTATAATAATGAATCTAAGTTGTCTAGTCCTATAAGCTTATCGCTTGTAAATCCTTCAGCAAAATCAACATCTATAAGCATACCTAGGTCCGAAGCTCTATTCGAAACACTATCTATAAATTGCTGAGAAGAGATAGGTGTCGTTTTCTCATCGGAATTAGAGTTGAAAAATTGTGACTTATAGGCCTTTACAGCAAGTACTTTTGTTTCTATTTGCTTAGAAATATCAATTACAAAATCTGGCTTTATAGGATTCCACTGTATATAATGTAAAACTTGTTTTGGACGCCATGCAACTTGCTCTTCATCTTGGTATACCGTTTTTACTTTAGGTAAACCTGCTAAAAAACAAGCATTAGAAACCAAGCTAGAAGCACGTGAATGATCTGGATGACGATCCCTAATTGCGTTGCAAAGCACAATTTTGGGCTGGTACTTTCTGATTCTTTTAATAAGTTCCATTTGGTATTCTTTGTTGTCTGCAGAAACAAAGCCATCTTCAAAATTAAGATTTTCTCTAAACTTCAAATCCATTATTACAGCGGCAGCGACAGCTTCTTGAAGCCTAAGTTCTGGTGTACCTCGTGTACCTAACTCACCTTGAGTTAAATCTAATGCTCCAACAGAAAAACCTAAGCCAATATGTTTTACAATAGTACCAGCGCATCCCAACTCTATATCGTCGGGATGTACGCCAATAGCTAAAATGTCAATTTTATTAATCATTCATCAATTTCTTATAGCGAATTCTTTTTGGCTCAGAAATACCTAAACGCTTCAGCTTATTCGCTTCGTAGTCAGAATACGAACCTTCGAAATAGTATACTTCAGAATTTCCTTCGAAAGCAAGTATGTGAGTACAAACTCTGTCTAAGAACCATCTATCGTGAGATATAATTACCGCACAACCTGCAAAGTTCTCTAGACCTTCTTCTAGGGCTCTAAGAGTATTTACATCTAAATCGTTTGTAGGCTCATCTAAAAGCAATACGTTTCCTTCTTGCTTTAAAGCCATTGCTAAATGCAAACGGTTACGCTCTCCACCAGAAAGGACTTTCACTTTTTTGTTTTGATCTTGTCCACCAAAATTAAAACGAGAAACGTAGGCTCTAGAATTCAGCTTTACACCACCCATTTCCATACTATCGAGTCCGTCTGTAATGTTTTCGAAAACTGTTTTTTCTGAATCAATAGATTTATGGTCTTGATCTACATAAGAAACTTTTACAGTCTCCCCTACTTCAAAAGTACCCGAATCTGGAGTTTCCAATCCCATAATCATACGGAACATTGTGGTTTTACCAGCACCGTTAGGTCCAATAATACCAACTATACCTGCAGGAGGTAAATTGAAATTTAAGTCGCCATAAAGCAATCTACCATCAAAACCTTTACTTACGTTTTTAGCTTCAATAACATTGTTACCCAAACGTGGTCCAGAAGGTATGAAAATCTCTAATTTCTGTTCCTTATCTTTTGTTTCTTCAGCTAGTAACTGCTGATAATTATTTAAACGAGCCTTACTTTTAGCATGACGCGCTTTTGGAGCCATACGAACCCAATCGAGTTCGCGCTGCAATGTTTTTTGTCTTTTAGAATCTTGTTTATCTTCCTGAGACAATCTTTTTGTTTTCTGCTCTAACCAAGTAGAATAGTTTCCTTTCCAAGGAATACCTTCTCCCCTATCTAATTCTAGAATCCATCCTGCAACATTATCCAAGAAATATCTATCGTGGGTAATCGCAATAACGGTTCCTTTGTATTGTTGTAAATGAATCTCTAACCATTGTACAGACTCAGCATCCAAGTGGTTGGTAGGTTCATCTAATAGTAAAACATCTGGTGCTTTTAATAACAACCTACACAATGCCACACGTCTTCGCTCACCACCTGAAAGATTTGCCACAAGAGCATCTCCATCTGGAGTTCTAAGCGCATCCATAGCTCTTTCAAGCTTACTATCTAATTCCCAAGCTCCTTTGGCGTCAATAATATCTTGTAATTCACCTTGACGGTCAATTAATTTTTGAAAAGCATCTGGATCATCCATAACATCGGGCTCGCCAAATTTATCGTTAATCGCATTAAATTCATCTAATACATCAACGATGTCTTGTACACCTTCGCGCACAATTTCCATTACCGTTTTAGTGTCATCTAAAATTGGTTCTTGCTCTAGCAAACCAAGAGTAAAATCTTTATCAGAATAGACTTCTCCTTTAAAGTCTTTATCTACACCAGCAATAATCTTTAATAAGGTAGATTTCCCAGAACCGTTTAAACCAATAATACCGATTTTGGCTCCGTAGAAGAAGGATAAGTTTATGTTTTTAATAATTTGTTTCCCACTTGGAATAAGCTTAGAAACTTTGTGCATTCCAAATATGACTTTTTTATCGTCTGACATAATGTATATAATTGTTGATTGGAGTAATTCAAATTGATTGACAAATTTAAACTAAAATTCCTAAAAAAGTGATCCTCCCCACATAAAGCAGGAAGTAAAACTAAAACAATCTAAAAAATAAAAATGTACTTAAATTAAAAGGCTATTTTCTAAGCTATCGATGTGAACAAACAAACCTGTTTTTCTCTCAAAATCTAGACTCGTTTCAAAAACATTATCTGAGTTAATTTGAATGTCACAAGCTTTAAAATGTAATAATTCAGATACCTCTCCCACCGATTTATGTAAACAAGAAGGGCTACCATCTATAGTTAACACTTCAAAATTAGTAAAGGTATTTTCTGTTGGGTCGAGAAATATTGTTTCGAGATTTCTTATTAATTGCCCTACTGTCATTTCAGCAGAAATATGAGCTTTTCGTACCATAAACAAAACTATTTTAGAATGAATACTCTATAAATTGTGGGGCGATTAAATATAGAACAATTTTTCAAAAACCCAAAACAGCTACTTAGCCTCTGATTTTAGGATCGAGTAAATAATAGAGTAAATCTGTAAAAATAGTAATGATAACAAAGCAGATAGAAAGCGTTAAAACAGCACCCATAACGACCGGTAAATCCAGGTAATTAAGTGCATACACAATTTCCTTTCCGAGTCCGTTCCATCCAAAAATAA
>CAJWJW010000150.1 GCA_913041775.1 uncultured Flavobacteriales bacterium | reverse complement strand
ATAGAAATAAATAAGTCTGCCTTTTCATTGTTAGCAAGAGCTGTACGCTCATACAATGCTGGAAATACATCATTCTCTCGGGTATAAATGACTTCTACATCTGGTAGATGCTCATTTATATAAGCGCCAAGTTTTAAAGCGACATCTAAAGCAATGTCTTTTTCTTTAAGATTATATCTGCCGGTTCCTAAATTCCCTGGATCCTTTCCACCATGGCCAGGATCGATGATTACTTTTTTAAGAGCAACCTCGTAATCGGACGAAAATAAATGTGACCAAACAGGAATAGAATAAAGGGCAAGAAATATCGCTATGATTCGTTTCACCATCGAAGCTTTTTTTTTTAGTTTTGCAGTATTCAAGAACAACAAAAATAAAAAGAAAATTTACTTTTGTCTATAAAGTTACTATATACTCATTTTTTAAGTTTAACTCTCCTGTGTTTACTGCCCTTAACGGCTATAGCACAGGACACATTAGTATATGCTACAAGCAAAAAAACTATTTTTTTAGCTGCTAAGGTTCACTATTTCGCCAAAGACTCTAGTATAATTTTACTTAATGAAAAAAAAGTACTGCTCTACCACGAAGCAAAAGTAAACTATGAAGACATAGAACTTAAGGCAGAACACATTATTATTAATTGGAATGACAATACTGTTTATGCAATTGGATTAGCCGATAGTACAGGTGTAATTAGAGGAAATCCAATTTTCACCGAAGGTGGGAAAACGTATAACTGCGAGAGCATACTTTATAACTTCACTAGTAAAAAGGGGAAGATTAAAGGTATGAAAACTCAAGATGGAGAAAGCTATATTCACGGAGAGGATCTTAAAAAAAACGCAGACAACTCGATGTTTATTGGACAGAGTAAATACACTACTTGTTCGGCAGATGAACCACACTTTTATATAGGCGCAAAAAAACTAAAAGTTATTCCGGGAAATAAAATTATTAGTGGTCCTGCGAACTTAGTAATTTCTGATATTCCTACCCCCCTGGTTCTTCCTTTTGGATTATTCCCATTACAAAACAAACAGAGTTCGGGTTTTATTATGCCAAGTTATGGCTACTCACCTATACGAGGTTATAACTTTAGAAATGGGGGTTGGTACTTTGCCATAAACGATTATTTCGACATGGCATTAAGAGGAGATATATTCACCCTAGGTTCCTGGAAACTAAAAGCTCAAAGTGCCTATAAAAAGAAATACGCCTATAGTGGAAATCTGAGTATTAGTTATTCTAAAAACTTGTTAGGCGAAGAAGGTTTAGTTGATTTTGAAGATAAGAGAGACTTTTATATCAAATGGTCGCATAAACAAGATGGAAAAGCACATCCCAACAGACGATTTAATGCAAATGTAAACGCCGGTTCGAGTACATTTAATCAGTATAATGCGAACCAAAACAACGACTATTTAAAAAACACTTTAAGTTCTACCGTATCCTATAGCTATTCATGGCCAACAAAACCATATAATTTCTCAGCCAACTTACGCCATAGCCAAAATACTCAAACACACAAAGTAAGTTTGAGTTTACCAGAATTAAATTTTGGAATAAACTCTTCTAATCCATTTAAGCGAAAAATTTCTGCTGGTAAACAAAAATGGTATGAAACTATAAGAATGAGTTATACGGCTAATGCAAAAAACCAAATAGAAACGACCGATAGCTTACTCTTTAGAAACGAGACTATAGAACAGATGAAATATGGTATAAAACACTCTATACCCATAAGTAGCTCGTTTAAGGTTTTAAAATATATTAATGTAAGTCCTTCTGCAAAATATACCGAACGTTGGTATTTTAATCGTATCGAAAAATCGTGGAATACACTAGAACAACATGAAGACACAGATACTATAGGTGGTATGCGTGCTCTTAGAGACTTTACTACAAGCGTTACTTTAAATACCAAGATCTACGGCATGTATCAGTTTAAATCTAATAAGGTAAAAGCACTTAGGCATGTATTTACTCCGAGTTTATCCTTTTCTTATCGACCAGATTTTAGTGCAGAAAAATTCGGTTATTACGATTGGAGTATAGCAGATACCACAGGAAATCAAAATGATGTGTACTCCTATTATGACCAAGGAATATATGGCACAGCACCACAAGGAAAATCGGGAAACCTAAACTTTAATGTAAATAATAATTTAGAACTAAAGGTTAAAACACAAAACGACTCTATTGTAGATTATAAAAAAATAGCAATTTTTAAGAGTTTAAGATTTGGTGGTAATTATAATCTAGCCCTAGATTCATTTAACTTATCCAACATCTCATTTAGTGGTAGAACAGAATTGCTACCTAAGATGAATATTAAGTTTAATGGATCCATAAATCCTTATCAGATTAATGAAGAAGGGGCAAGAATAGAAAAATTTGTATGGAAAGATGAATTTTCTTTAGGACGGATGACAAATTTCAACTTCACTATAAATTGGAGTTTAAAGAGTTCGGAGGAAACTAAGGAAAAGGTTAAGCCAAAAAATACTACAGAACAAGAATGGAGTATGATACAAGTCAATCCAGGAGATTATGTAGATTTTAATATCCCTTGGAATGTTGGTTTAGACTATAGTTATATTTATAGCAAACCTACATTAGAGAAAATAGTACGACAGACATTTAATGTAAACGGAAATGTACGTTTAACTGAGAAATGGAAAATAGGTTTCAGGTCTGGTTACGATTTCGATACCAAGAAAATATCTTATAGTTCTATAGATGTATACAGAGATTTACATTGCTGGGAACTTCGATTTAACTGGATTCCATTTGGTTTCAGACAGAGTTATAACTTGAGTATAAATGTTAAATCCTCAGTATTACAAGATTTAAAACTAAATAAACGCAAGAGTTTTTACGATTTTTAAAAGTGGAATTAAATCTTTAAATTCAAGCTGATTCTATCATAGTTCAATATGAAAAAAAACATAGCCATACTTCGAGGAGGAAATTCCTCAGAAAGCACCATTTCTATAAAAAGCGCTACTGTTGTTTATGCGCATATAGACACTGAATTATACTGTCCATTTTTAGTACATATCCAAGGAACAGACTGGTATGTTGTACAAGGAGAAAAAAAGATCGAAATTAATAAAAATGATTTTTCTTTTGAGCTGAACAATACCAAGATCAATTTTGACGGAGTGTTTATGTCAATACATGGAACACCTGGAGAAGATGGTATTCTACAAGGTTATTTCGATTTACTTAACATTCCTTACAACTGCAGCGGAAGTTTTGAAGCTTCCATCACCTTTAATAAAGCGATGTGTAATGCCTTATT
>CAJWJW010000149.1 GCA_913041775.1 uncultured Flavobacteriales bacterium | reverse complement strand
GCTAACTTAGCTTAATAATTAAGCATTGCAAATCTATGAAATAAAGGTTTACAATTAATTTCTTTACACATAAATCCATACATCTATTTACCATTAAATACTGGAGGACTGAATTATGAAAACTATTCTTAAAATTATTGCGCTGAGCTTCGCTTTTACGACAACAGTAATAAAGGCTCAAGACAATCAAAAATGGTATGCTGACGACATTTATTACAACTCAAACGAAAAAGAGGTTAAGTACTTAGAAATTTCTTTTGAAGAAGAGGAAGAGTACTACGAATACAGCGATACTCTGAATGAATACTATGAAGACAATATGTCTTATTCTATGCGAATTAGTCGTTTTCATCGAGATTATTATGGGAGTTCAATAAACTTTAATTATGGCTATTTTCATGACCCTTATGGTTTTGACTATGGTTTTGGTTGCATGCCAAGCTACCAACCTTATTACCAAAACAATTGGTATGGGGGTTGCTACGGATATAATAATTACTATAATCCATGGAATTCTCCATGGTACAACAACTATTACGCATGGAACAACCCTTATGGTTATAACTACGGATATGGTTACGGATATGGCGGTTATGGTTACTCGCCCTATTATTACGACACACCTTTTGTATCTTCTACAACTACAACATACGGACATCGTGAAAGTCTTAGGGATAATATAACTACAAACACAAGTAGTACTGGTGATGTTGCTGGAGGTGGTAGAAACCCTGAATTACTTAAAAAAACATCTACTACAATAAATAGAAGTGACTACACTACAAACACACACAAAACAAGTTACAAACCAAAACAAACCAGAAGAACTTACGATTACAAGCCCTCTAAGACAAGTTCAACAACTAAACGCACACGAATTAAAACATCTACTAAACCTTCGAATTCGAGAACAAAGAAGACTAGCTATAAAAAATCGTCTTCTAGAAGTAATACTAGTTACACACCAAGTAGAAGCTCAAATACCAACAGAAGTACAAACACCAACCGATCGTCTTCTACACCAAGTAGAAGACCTAGATAAACAACTATGTTATACAGACTAAGCTTAGTTAGCGCCTTATTTTTCGGATTAACGATTGAGGCACAAAACCATATTGATGCTTTAAGATACTCTCAAGAATCGCTATGGGGTTCTGCTCGATATGTTGCTATGGGTGGAGCTTTTGGCGCACTTGGAGCAAATGGGAACACATCAAGTTCTAATCCTGCAGGAATAGCAACTTTTACAACAGGACAATTTTCGGGGAGTTTAAATTTAAACGAATTAACCACAAATGGTTTTGATTCGGAATCTTCGTTTAGCTCTGATTTTTCATTTGCAAAAAAGAGTTCTGCTTCAATCCCTAATTTAAACTATATCAGTGCTAACATACTTGACCCAGAAATGGCAGGAGATTGGGATAGGATAAACTTTGGTATAGGCTATAATAAACTGGAAGATTACAATAAGTCTATTTATTTAGAGGGAACAGGTAGTGATAATTCACTTTCTAATCACATTTTAAGCGAATCACAAGGGGATACTTTCGATGATTTAAATACACTTGGACAACTAGCTTATTATACATACCTAATAGATACTACAGGGAACGAACTTTCTTACTACAGCCCTTTGGAATCAATTATAGGAAGAACACAAACCTATAAAAGCTCTACATCTGGAAAGAAAAATGAATTCTATTTAAGTCTTGGAACTGCCTACCAAAACAAACTATTCATAGGTGCAACTTTAGGTTTTCCAAGTATAGACTATAGAGAAAAAACAACTATTTCAGAAGAGAATTTCATTTCGAGCATAAACACACTAATGCTTTTAAAAGACTTCGAGTACACAACAAACTTAAATGTTGAAGGTTCTGGGATAAATTTGAAATTGGGTTTAATCTATAAAATCAACGATGCTATTCGTTATGGATTTGCATTACATACACCTACTTATTACGAAATACACGAAGAATACTCTTCGTCAATGAACACAAACTTCAACGACTCTACGCATTCTGCAGAATCATACTTAGGCTTGTTTGACTACGAATTAAGCAGTCCTTTGAAAATAATAAACAGCATCTCATTTGTACTTAAAAAACGAGCAATAATAAGCTTAGAACATGAGTACTTAGATTACTCAATGGCAAATATGAGTTCTAGTTTTTACAGCTTTGAAAATGAAAATACAACTATTGAAAACGTCTATGCAAGCGCTAGCAATATAAAAATTGGAACAGAACTACGTGTTCATCCACAACTAAGTTTACGTGCAGGTTATGCTTATTATGAGAGTCCATTAACCGACAGACGTATCGATATGAGTAAGGAGTACTTAACTTGTGGTATGGGAATTAAAGTAAACCAATACTTTTTCGATTTAGCAATGGTCAAATCGCAAAGTCAAAATTACCTAAACATTTACCCAAATTCAGAATCTGCGACACTGAATAATCAGAATAGTCAGTTCCTTATATCAGGTGGTTTTAAATTTTAAAAACTG
The DNA here is from genome assembly GCA_913041775.1 of uncultured Flavobacteriales bacterium. Lineage (GTDB taxonomy): Bacteria > Bacteroidota > Bacteroidia > Flavobacteriales > UBA7430 > UBA6772. Next base: position 830 of record CAJWJW010000149.1, on the reverse strand, counting down.
TGAAGCACAAAAAAAGGGTTTCCATATGGAAACCCTTTTTTTTATATAAAATCGAAACTTATTCAGGTTCTTCAATTCCAGCGATAATTTTATCAACCAATACACGACCACAGTGTTCGCATACGATAACCTTTTTACGAGCAGCAATATCCATCTGTCTCTGAGGTGGAACGCTGTTGAAACAACCTCCACAAGCATCTCTAAGAACAGGAACTACTGCAAGACCATTTCTTACAGAACCTCTCAAACGTTTATAAGCATTAAGTAAACGATCATCAATCACTTTTTCAGCAACAACAGATTCTTTACCTAACTTTTCTTCTTCTTTTTGAGTTTCAGCAATAATACCATCTAACTCAGCATTTTTAGCTGTTAAGTCTGCAGTACGATCAATCAAGCGCATTTCTGTACCTGATTTAGCTTCTGTTTTAGAAGAAATAGTCGCTTTTGCTTCTCTAATTCTCTTTTCAGCTAATTCAATTTCAAGATTTTGAAATTCAATTTCCTTATTTAAAGAATCAAACTCACGGTTGTTACGAATGTTCTTTAATTGCTCATCGTATTTTACAATTAGAGCTTTAGAATCTTTCATTAAAGACTCTTTTTCTTTTATTGAACCGTCGAACGTAGCTATCTCTTCACTGACATTAGCTACACGAGTTTGCAATCCTGCAATTTCGTCTTCTAAATCTTGAACTTCTAGTGGCAACTCACCACGTAAAATTTTAATCTTATCGATTTCAGTGTCTATAGATTGAAGTTTGTATAGAGCAATTAGCTTTTCTTCAACAGTAGATTGTTTTGCTTTAGCCATTTTTTATAGATAATTG
>CAJWJW010000148.1 GCA_913041775.1 uncultured Flavobacteriales bacterium | reverse complement strand
ACGCACAACAAGCACGTCGTGTATTAGACAGGTTGGTAGGTTTTGAGCTTTCGCCGGTATTATGGAGGAAAGTAAAACAAGGTTTATCTGCAGGTAGAGTACAATCGGTAGCCGTTCGTTTATTAGTTGAGCGCGAAAGAGAAATAACAAGCTTTAGTTCTAGTGTGTACTACAAAATTGTAGCGCAATTTACCAATGCAGAGGCTAAGGTGTTTAGAGCCGAAGTTTCATCGCGTTTAGCGAGTTTAGAAGAAGCTCAAGCTTTTTTACAGAAATGTGTAGATGCGCAATTCAGTGTAGCTAACCTTGAGAAAAAGCCAGCCACCAAAAAGCCAGCTGCCCCTTTTACTACTTCTACTTTACAACAGGAAGCTGCACGTAAATTAGGATTCTCGGTATCGCAAACAATGACGGTAGCCCAACGCTTATACGAAGCGGGTAAGATTACCTATATGAGAACAGATTCTGTGAATCTTTCTAACGATGCGATGTCGGCTATAAAAGAAGAGATTATCAATGAATATGTTTCTGCTTATTCTGACCCCCGAAAATTTGCTTCTAAAATTAAAGGTGCACAAGAGGCTCATGAGGCCATTCGTCCTACTTATGTACACGATAGAAATGTGAGTGACGATAGCGGTCAGCAACGATTGTACGATTTAATTTGGAAACGTGCTATTGCTTCGCAAATGACCAATGCTCAGTTGGAGCGTACTACCATAACGATTGATAATTCGAATCACGAAAAGAATTTTATTGCAAAAGGTGAGGTAATTATTTTTGACGGATTCCTAAAAGTTTATCTTGAAGGAACTGATGATGAAAATGACGAAGAACAAGATGGAATGCTTCCTAAATTGGAAGTAGGCGAAAATATCGCTTATAAGTCTATTAGTTCGAGAGAGCGATTTACACAAGCACCTGCACGTTTTACAGAAGCTAGTTTAGTAAAAAAATTAGAAGAGCTTGGTATCGGTCGTCCTTCTACATATGCACCTACAATTTCTACTGTACAACGTAGAGGTTATGTAGAGAAAGGAGAAGATGAAGGAACACTTCGTTCGTACCATTATATAGAATTGTCTAATTCTGTTATCGAAACAAAAATCTTAGAAGAAAAAGCAGGTTCTAAAAAAGGTAAATTATGTCCTACTGATATCGGTATGGTTGTAAACGACTTTTTAGTTTCTAACTTCGATTCTGTTTTAGACTACCATTTTACTGCAAAAGTAGAAGAGGAGTTTGATGAGATTGCTGCAGGAGATAAAGAGTGGAATAAAATGCTTTTAGATTTTTATGGAGATTTTCACGCTAAGGTAGAAGATGTAAAAGAAAACGCTGACAGAGCTGTAGGAGAACGTCTTTTAGGATTGGATCCAAAAACAGGAATTAATATATATGTGCGTATTGGTCGTTACGGTCCAATGGCACAATTAGGGGAAGGTTCGGAAGAAGAAAAACCCAAATTTGCAAGTCTTAGAAAAGGACAGTCAATAGAATCTATTACCCTTGAAGAAGCAATAGATTTATTTAAACTACCTCGTCAGGTAGGGCAGTTTGAAGAGAAGGTGGTTACTGTGGCGATTGGTCGTTTTGGGCCTTATGTTCGTCACGATAGTAAATTTGTTTCTTTAGGAGAAGAGGATCCTATGACTATCGAATTAGTAGCTTGTATTGAGCTAATTGAAGCTAAGCGTAAGTCGGATGCCGAAAAGCATATTCATACTTTTGATGATGAAGAACCAACCATTCAAGTGTTACACGGTCGCTGGGGTCCTTATATAAAGGTTGAGAAAACCAACTATAAAATACCTAAAGACCTTGAGGCTGAAGATTTAGATAGAGGACAATGTTTGGTGATTATGGAAAATCAACCTAAGAAAAAAGGTAAAGCAGCTCCAAAGCCTAAAGCAAAAGCCAAACCTAAGGCTAAAGCCAAAGTAAAGCCAAACAAGAAATAATTATAAAGAGTCTTCACGAAAGTGGAGGCTTTTTTAGTTTACTTAGTAATCTAGTATGAAAACGAGAATACATATAGATCAAAAAATAATTAGTGGAGCCTTACAGTTGTCAGGCTCTAAGAGTATTTCTAATAGGTTGTTAATTATTCACGCACTTTCTGGTTCTATTAACTCTATTCGAAATTGCTCAAATTCGGCAGATACTTGTGTGTTACAAAAAGCACTTTCGAGTACGAGTTCAATTATAGATATTGGTTTAGCAGGAACTGCAATGCGTTTTTTAACCGCCTATTATGCCAGTAGAAATTCTGATGTAATTCTTACCGGTTCTGAAAGAATGAAACAACGACCTATAGGGGTTTTGGTAGATGCTCTCCGATTATTAGGTGCTGATATTAGCTATGCCGAAAAAGAAGGGTTCCCACCCTTAAAAATAAATGGAAAGACTTTAGACGGCGGAATTATTCCAATGAACGCTTCTGTTTCAAGTCAGTTTATTACCGCATTATTACTCATTTCGCCTACATTAAAAAATGGAATTCAATTAGAATTAGATTCAGAGATTTTATCTAAACCCTATATAGATATGACGCTGAGTTTGATGAAACAACATGGTGTTGGTTCTACTTGGCAAGGAAATACGATTTCTGTTTCTCCAGGTATTTATAAAAATGAAATTGTAGAGGTAGAGTCCGATTGGTCTTCCATTTCGTATTTGTATGAAATCTTAGCACTAAGTGAAAAAGGAGAATTAGAAGTTTCTTATGTGTCTGAAAACTCTATTCAGGGCGATAAAAAAGTAATGGAACTTTATGAGTCATTTGGAATACATTCTGAAATAAATGACGGTGTTTTGAACTTGAAAAAAATTAAAGATTTTCAAATAGCACAGTCTTTGACTTTCGATTGTAAAGAAATCCCAGACCTCGCACAAACACTTGCGGCTACAGCCTGCGGTTTAGGAATTAATATAAAACTTACTGGGCTCAATAATCTGCCACTAAAAGAGACTAATCGTTTAGTGGCGTTGAAAGTTGAATTGAAAAAATGTGGGGCAGAGCTAAGGATTACCAATAACAATGCTTTAGAAGTGCTCTCTAATTCGGAGTTTCCAGCAATAGATTTAGATTTTGAAACCTACCAAGATCACCGAATGGCAATGTGTTTAGCTCCTTTAGCTCTAAAATCTAAGTCGGTACTTATTGATGATTCTGAAGTAGTAAATAAATCGTATAAAACGTATTGGGATGATTTGAAGAAACTTTCTTTTAGCATACATTCGCGTAAAAATTAAACAAGTCAGATTATGAATTTTGGAAACATTCTTACAGTAACGCTAACACTTTTTGCAGTGATCGATATTTTAGGGTCTATTCCAATTATTGTTGGTTTAAAAGCTA
>CAJWJW010000147.1 GCA_913041775.1 uncultured Flavobacteriales bacterium | reverse complement strand
CACACCGGAAGTATGGCCTATGAAGAAGGGGTAGATTCTATTCCTGCTTTTGCAATTTCGACCAATGGAGCAGACTACCTAAGTAAAAATATACTTAGTTTTAAGGGTTTAGAGCTAAGCTTAAAATCGTACTGTAAAACCTATCCAGACAAGATCTCTTACAATGTAGTTGGAGAAATTAAAGGATCCAAATACCCAAATGAATATATTACTGTTGGTGGGCATCTAGATTCGTGGGACTTAGGAGAAGGGGCGCACGATGATGGTGCTGGAGTAGTACAATCTATAGAGGTTTTACACCTACTTAAACTAATGAATATAAGACCCAAACATACATTAAGGGTCGTTTTATTTATGAATGAAGAAAATGGAAACAGAGGAGGTATTCACTACGCAGAAAAAGCAGCTTCCAAAAATGAGAAACACCTTATGGCTCTAGAAAGCGATAGAGGAGGGTTTTCTCCTAGAGGATTTTCTGTTAGTGGAACAAATGAACAGTTAGAGGCTATAGTTAATTGGAAGCCTCTTTTTGAAGCTTATGGAATACACGAGTTTAAAATGGGCTTTGCTGGAGTTGACATTAATCCACTTAAGGATGATAAGGTTTGTTTAATTGGTCTCTCTCCTGATTCACAGCGGTATTTCGACCACCACCACTCAGACAATGATGTCTTTGAGGAAGTAAATAAACGCGAGCTTGAACTTGGTGCTGCTAGTATGACTGCACTCGTCTACCTTATTGATAAATACTGGATGTATTAAGGGGGAAATAGACTAGGTAAATAAGTAGTACTAGAACAAACTGATTTCTTTTTCCTAAAAAAAACATTTCCTTGGGTTTATAGCATCATAAGAACCTGCACAAAAGCATTTTTTTGAGAATCTCATTTTTGTAAATAAAGCATTATGCTTTATTGTTGAATCCTTGAAATCTAATTACTTTCTAAAAGGACCGAATCCCTAGCTCCTAATTTTGTGAAATATTTTATATCTTAGAAGGAATTATAAAATATACACTTATGAATAAAGAAAGATTAAACAGAGATTTCAAACAGAAAACATGGAATGAAATAAAAACTAAAGACTCTTGGCAACTTTTCAAGATAATGGCGGAGTTTGTAAATGGTTTCGAAAAAATGAGCAGAATAGGTCCATGTGTTACCATTTTTGGATCAGCTAGAATGAAACCTGAAAATAAATACTATCAACTTGCAGTTACCATTGGAGAGGAACTCTCTGTAAATGGTTACGGTGTAATTACCGGTGGAGGACCTGGAATTATGGAAGCAGGAAACAAGGGAGCTAAAATGGGTGGAGCTCCATCTGTTGGGCTAAACATTGACCTTCCTTTTGAAGCGAATAGTAATCCATACATTGATCCGGACAAAAATATTAATTTCGATTACTTTTTTGTGCGTAAGGTTATGTTTGTGAAATACTCTCAGGCTTTTGTTGTAATGCCAGGAGGAATGGGGACTTTAGACGAATTATTTGAAGCGATAACACTTATTCAAACCAAAAAAATCGATTTATTTCCTATTATATTAGTTGGTACTACATTTTGGTCTGGCCTAGTGGAATGGATTAAAGGAACGCTCGTAGATGAGGGAACAATAAGCGAGAAAGATTTAGAGTTAATATATGTAGTCGATTCTCCAAAAGAAATTCTAACTATTATTGATAAATTCTATGAAAATTACTTACTAAAACCAAATTTTTAAACTACTCATAAACAGATACATAAGCTCCAATAATATGAATATTTAGCTACAATAAATACTAGTAACAGAAGCAAACAAATTTTAAAACTACTGTAAATCTTAGGCCTTAATTATAATGCTAGCATCATAATTTTACTATTTTTGAGGAAACTAAGCTAATTACGATGAAATTAAAAAATATTCTTCTGTATTCATTTCTCTTTTTAATGGGGCAACAGTTATTTTCACAACATCTTATTAAAGGAACTGTTTACGACAAAAACAGTAAGGAATCTTTAATTGGTGCCAATGTTATAATTCCGAGCTCATCTAAAGGAACCATGACTGACTTCGACGGCTTTTTTCAGCTAGAGGTTTCTACCCTACCTATAGATATAGAGATTTCATTTATTGGATATGAGAAAAAAGTAGTTACTGTAAATGATACAGAAGCATTAAAAATATTTTTAGGAGAAGATAAATTAATCTTATCTGAGATTGTAATTACTGACAGCCGCTTAACAAAAAAACAAAAACAGTCTGCAATAACTGTAGAGGTTTTAGATATTTTAGCAATTAAAGAAACTCCAGCTGCAAGTTTTTACGAAGGTCTTGGTGCATTAAAAGGAGTAGATGTAACTTCTGCTAGTTTAGGATTTAAAATTATTAATACACGTGGTTTCAACTCCACCTCACCTGTACGTTCTCTACAAATTATAGATGGTGTAGATAACCAGTCGCCCGGCTTAAATTTTGCATTAGGTAACTTTTTAGGATCCTCAGAATTAGATCTTAAAAAGGTAGAAATTATTGTGGGTGCAAACTCTGCACTATATGGTCCCAACGCTTTTAACGGTGTTATAAGCATGGAGACTAAAGATCCATTTCAATTCCCAGGTTTATCGGCACAACTTAAAGGTGGAGCTCGTAATTTAGGTGAAGTAGCTGTAAGATATGCTCATGTATTTAAGAACAAGGATGATGAAGATGTATTTGGAGCTAAGTTTAATTTTTATAGAATGGTTGCTGATGACTGGGTTGCAAACAACTATGACCAGACCTACGACAGTCCTTCATTAACTACAAATCAAGGCGGCTACGATGCTGTTAATAGGTATGGAGATGAGTATTATGCAGAATGGAATGATATTAAAGAATTCCCTGGATTAGGTACTTTCCACCGTACAGGGTATAGAGAAGATGATCTTGCTGACTATAATACAGAAAATATTAAAATGAATATGGCTTTGTACTATAAGCCTACTGCAAAAACAGAATTAATTTACGCTACCAATTACGGAACAGGAACGACTGTTTATCAAGGTGATAACAGATACAGTTTAAATGGTTTAAAATTCTTTCAAAATCGATTAGAATTTCGTCAAAAAGACAAATTCTTTATACGCGTATATGAGACACATGAAGATGCCGGTGATACGTATGATATAGTTGCCACAGCAAACTCGTTAATGAATATGGCTCAAGACAACTTCTCTTGGACAAGTGATTACGCTACTTTATGGAAAGACTACGTACCTGAAGTACAGCAATTTGAAGGATGGATTCCAATTGAAATTCTAAGTGAAGATACAGATGGGAATGGGCAAATAGATATACTTGATCCAGGTTTTTATGAAGCATGGGAAGAGAATAATCAATCTGTATTAATTTTTTCTCTTGAAA
>CAJWJW010000146.1 GCA_913041775.1 uncultured Flavobacteriales bacterium | reverse complement strand
AAAAATACTGGAAAAGTGTTGAAGAACTAAAAGGTAGTTCTGTTGTTGAAACGCTGAATAAAAACGAATTTGTAGAAAATATTCCTACAGATGATTTTTTAGGTGATAAAGAAACACTTGAGAACTCTTCTACTTCACGTAGAGATTTCTTAAAGTATGTTGGCTTTACAACAGCAGCAGCATCATTAGCTGCTTGTGAAGGACCGGTTATTAAATCGATTCCTTACGTTGTAAAACCAAATGATATTATTGCGGGTGTTGCAGATTGGTATGCTACTTCTATGGCAGATGGTTATGACTTTGCAAATGTTTTGGTTAAAACACGCGAAGGTCGTCCGATTCAAATAATGCCAAATAAAGAAGCAAATGGAACAACAAGTGCTAGAGTTCAAGCCGCTGTTCTTTCTTTGTATGATGAGCAATTGCGTTTAAAAGAACCAACTAAAAATGGTACTGCTATTTCTTGGGCGGAAGCTGATACAGAAATAGGACAAAGATTAAATAGCTTAAAAGAAGCTGACAAACAAGTTGTTTTATTAACAGGAACAATGGCGAGTCCATCAACAGATAAAATTGTTGGTGAATTTTTAGCGACGTATCCAAATGCAAAACATGTTATTTATGATGCAATTTCTGAAGATGCTTCAGTAGATGCATTTGAAGCAATGTATGGCAGAAGAGCTTTACCAAATTACAGATTAGAAAACGCAGAAGCAATCGTTTCTTTTGGTGCTGATTTCTTAGGCGATTTTCACGGAGGTTTTGAAAAAGCATTTATTGATGGCAGAAAGCCAGAAACAGGTAAAATGTCTTACCATGTTCAGATAGAAAGTAATATGTCTCTTACGGGAGCAAATTCAGACAAACGTTTGGTTGCAAAACCATCAGATATTGTTTTTGCTTTATTAAATTTATACAAAGAAATTACTGGAGAGTCTATAGTTTCTAATGCTACACCTATTGATGCAGAAATTAAGACATTAGCGAAAGCGCTGAAAAAAGCAGGTTCTAAAGGAGTCGTAATGACTGGTATTAACGATGTAAATGCACAGTTAATCTCTTTAGCAATCAACAATGCTTTAAATAGTGAGATTCTAGACAGTAAGCATTCATTAAATATTCGTCAAGGTAATTTTGACCAAGTTCAAAATGTAATTTCAGATATGAAGTCTGGAAAAGTTGGTGGTATTTTTACGGTGAATGTAGATCCTTCTTATTCGTTACCAAATGCTACTGAATTTACAGAAGCATTAACAAAGGTTGGTTTAAAAGTAGCACTATCAGTTGAAAATAGTGAAACAGTAGCTGCAATGGAGTACGCATTGCCAGCGCCACATTTTCTAGAGTCTTGGGGTGATACTCAGTTTTCTGAAGGAAATTACGGTTTAACTCAACCTACAATTCAACCTTTATTTAAAACGCGTCAAATTCAGGATACGCTATTAATGTGGTCTGGGAGCTCAACTTTATATTATGATTATTTAAAATCTTTCTGGTCCACAGAAGTTTTAGATGGTTCATCTTGGAACAAAGCTTTACATAATGGTTTTTATAATAAAACTAATTTTGATGTCAAAGAAACTTCAAGCGATATTTCAATTGCCGAAGTTGCAAAAATCTTAAAGAAAAGCACATTAACTTCAGGAATGGAGTTGAATTTATATATTAAAACTGGTTTAGGAGATGGTAAGCAAGCAAACAATCCTTGGTTACAAGAATTTCCAGATCCAATTACTAGAGCTTCTTGGGATAATTATTTAACCATATCTATGGCAGATGCTAGAGAATTAGGTTTCTCTAACCCTGTGAAAGATAACGGAGCTATTGATGGTGATTATGCAAAAGTATCTGTAAACGGTAAAGAAGTCGTTGTTCCAGTAATGGTGCAACCAGGTCAGGCAAACGGTTCTGTAGGGTTGGCTTTAGGTTTTGGAAAAACGTTCGGTTTAAAAGAAGAAATGCAAGTAGGTGTTAATGCGTATCCTTTGTATATAGGAGGTAACAACATTCAATATAATGTTGCAATAGAAAAAGTAACTGGGACGCATCAATTTGCTTGTACACAAGTACAAAAAACAATTGCGGGTCGTCATGATATTTTAAAAGTAGCTACATTAAAAGAATACAATACAGTAGCACCTAAAGACCATAAAAATGGTTGGAACAAGCCAGCGTATGTTTCTTATGATCATAAAGAAGTTGAAGCAAAAACAATTGATTTATGGGATGAGCACAACAGAGAAATTGGGCATCACTTTAATTTATCAATAGATTTAACTTCTTGTACAGGTTGTGGAGCATGTGTTGTAGCATGTCACGCAGAAAATAATGTACCAGTTGTAGGTAAAAGTGAAGTAAGAGTTGGTAGAGATATGCACTGGTTGCGTATTGATAGATATTATTCTTCAGAAGTTGAAACTCGCGAGGAAGCTAAAGAAATGGGATTAAGTGGAGGAGACTTATATAAAGCTTTAGAAACTGAAGCAGAAAACCCTGAAGTTACTTTTCAGCCAATGATGTGTCAGCACTGTAACCACGCTCCTTGTGAGACGGTTTGTCCCGTTGCTGCAACAGCACATGGTCGTCAAGGTCAAAATCAAATGGCATACAATAGATGTGTAGGTACAAGATATTGTGCAAACAACTGTCCATATAGAGTTCGTCGTTTTAACTGGTTTAATTATGCAAATAATAACGAGTTTGACTTTAACATGAATAACGAATATGGTAAAATGGTATTGAATCCAGATGTTGTAGTTCGTTCTAGAGGAGTTATGGAAAAGTGTTCTATGTGTATTCAAATGACACAAGCAACAATTCTAAAAGCGAAGAAAGAAGGAAGAAAAGTAGATACAGATGAGTTTGAAACAGCTTGTTCATCAGCTTGTACAACTGGAGCAATGGTCTTTGGGGATGTCAATAAAAAAGAAGATAAAGTAGCTGCATTAGCAGAAGATAAAAGAGCTTATAACGTGTTAGATTATTTACAGACAAAACCAAATGTAATCTATCAAGTAAAAGTTAAGAATACAAACGAAGCGTAATTAAAAACTAAGATATAAAAATATGTCTCATTACGAAGCACCCATAAGGGAACCTTTAGTATTAGGTGATAAAAGTTACCACGATATTACCGAAGATATTGCCAGACCTATAGAAGGTGCTGCAAATAAAAATTGGTACATCGCATTTTATATTTCTTTGGCTGCAATGCTTTGGGGATTTGGATGTATTTTCTACACGGTAGGAACGGGTATTGGAGTTTGGGGATTAAACAAGAACATTGGATGGGCTTGGGATATTACTAACTTTGTATGGTGGGTAGGTATTGGTCACGCAGGAACATTAATATCTGCAGTACTTTTATTATTCCGTCAAAAATGGAGAATGGCAATTAACCGTTCTG
>CAJWJW010000145.1 GCA_913041775.1 uncultured Flavobacteriales bacterium | reverse complement strand
AAGACATTATTAAATCGGTAGAATTCCTACAGAATATTCAAATTGACTCAGACTTAATTTATTAATTTATACCTATTATGACAGAACTTCGAAGCGATACTTTTACCAAGCCCACAAAAGAAATGTTGGCCTTTATGTTTGCTGCTAAGGTAGGAGATGATGTATGGGATGAAGACCTTACTGTTAAGGCTTTAGAAAAACGTATTGCTTTGCTATTTGGAATGGAAGCTGCTTTGTTTTGTCCTTCTGGTACTATGGCAAATCAAATAGCTATAAAGGTACATACCCAACCAGGCGATGAGGTTATTTGCGATTACAGCTCACATATTTATCAATACGAAGCAGGTGGCATCGCTTTTAATTCTTCAGCTTCTGTAAATTTGTTACAAGGTACAAACGGCAAAATAACTGTAGATTTAGTTCAGTCTGCTTTGAAAGAAGAAAATATTCATTTTTCAAAACAAAGTTTAGTTTCTGTCGAAAACACCACTAATAAAGGGGGAGGAGCTTGTTACGATCTTATCGAATTACAAAGTCTATCTACCTTTTGCAAATCTAAGAGTTTAGCTTTCCATATGGATGGAGCTCGTTTGTACAATGCAATGGTAAAAACAAATACCAAGCCCGCTGACTATGGTGCTATATTCGATAGTATTTCTGTTTGTATGTCTAAAGGTCTTGGTGCTCCAATTGGGTCTTTACTTTTAGGAAACAATGCATTTATAGCTCAGGCAAAAAGAATCCGTAAGGTTTTAGGTGGTGGTATGCGTCAGGCGGGATACCTTGCTGCAGCATGCGACTATGCTTTAGATACTAATATCGATTTATTACAACACGATCATAGACGTGCTAAAGTAATAGAAACTGCATTAAAGTCTTTGGACTATGCTATCGAAGTTCTTCCTGTAGAAACTAATATTGTAATTTTCTCTCTTGCTGATCCAACTAGCTTTGTAGCATTCCTAAAAGAGCAAAATATTTTATGTTCAGCTATAAGTGCAAGTCAAATACGATTTGTTACTCATTTACAGTTTACCGATCAAATGCTGGAAGTTCTTGTAAAAGCTTTGTTAGTGTGGAAATAGATCATTATTTTTAAACCAATGATTAATCATTTTGTTTTTCTTAACTATATACTCTAACAACTTACTCGTACCGCAATGCTTTTATAGGTTCTACTTTCTGAATTAATACAGAGGGTATAATTAGAATAAGCATGCAAATAAGAATACTACCAAGATTAATAAGTAGCCAATTTTCTAATGATAAGGAAACAGGCAATGCTTTAACGTAATAGTGTGTAGGATCTAATTGTATAGGTTCAAAGTAATATTGAATTCCAATAAGTAGTAAACCTATTCCATTACCAAGTAAGAGCCCTTTTCGTAAGAGGTAAAAAGCATGGTATAAAAATATCTTTCTAATAGAATATTGGTGAGCACCTAAGGCTTCTTTTTAGCTTAAACGTTAGCATTCATTTAGAAAATAATAAATAATATCAAAACTTCACTTTTAAGTAAAAAATGTTACATTTGTAAAATATTAAATAATAATGAAATATAAATTAGTAAGAATATCTAAATTTAGTGGTGAAGCATCTTCAATATACACTGTGCTTACTAAAAATGAGCAGGGAGAATTTCAAGAATCCCTATTGGATGTATTTATTAATAAAAATAAAGATTTATATTTAAGTGAAATAAAATATATTTTTTCACGTTTAACAACCATTGGAAATGAAACGGGAGCTAGAGAAGGTTTTTTCAAAACAAAAGAAGGTAATCCAGGTGACGGAGTCTGTGCATTATATGATTCACCAAATAAAAAATTAAGACTTTACTGTATAAGATATGGTACAGAGCTTATAGTCCTTGGTGGTGGTGGTCCAAAAAATGTTAGAGCGTTACAAGAGGATGAAGAATTAAAAACAAAAAACTATTTTTTAAGATGGCTTTCAAGTAAAATAACCGAATGTAGACAAAATGGTGACTTATCATTTTCTCCAGATTTTATGGACTTTGAAGGCGACCTAATATTAGAAGATTATGAAGACTAAAGTAGAAGAATATAACAGTTCACTTATTGATGAAATTTTTGAATCTATTTCTCCAAAAGAGGAAAAAAAAATTAAATCAAAAATGCTTTTAGCAGCAAAAATAGAAGATGCTATGAAAGCAAAAGGTTGGAACAAAACGAAATTACTTGAAGCGACTGGACAGAAAAATGCCTCAGTTGCAACTAGATGGTTCTCAGGAACTCATAATTTTACACACGATACTTTATTTGATATTCAAGAAGCTTTAGGTGTAAACCTTTTGAGCATAAAGGAAACTAAAGAAGAAGTTGTGGTTAAATACCATATAGTCGTTCAGTCAACTCCTAGCTTTCACAAACAAAATAATTGGAAAAGAACCAATAAGAGAGTGAAATTCACATCCCAAATTCATAGTTTTAACACATCAATGATAATTGCAGAAGCATGAGTTTAAAAGAAGAAAAAAATATCGAATTTCAATTAATTAATATTGAAATCCTTGAATCTGAAATTAAAACTCCAAAGGAAACTTTAGCTAAGAATATTATTTTTAGTTTCGACATAGCTATTGAACAACGCTTTAATATTGAACAAGAGCTTATTTTTGTTATTTGTGATATAACTATATTCCCACAAGATAACCCAGAACAAAAATTAGGAAAATATTGTTCAAGCTGTGTATTCAAAGTTAATAAGCTAAGTAAGTATATCTCAGAAAGCAAAGAAATAAACTTTTCTGAAAACTTTATTGTCACAATAAATTCTGTTGCTCTATCAACAACCAGAGGATTAATGTTTTCTTTATTTAAAGGGACATTCTTACAAAGTGCCATACTTCCAATACTAGATCCGAGTCAATATCAAAAGGAAAGAAAATAACGAACAACTAAGTCTTCGTATTACTGATAATTCTATGATGAATGCTAATTTGACTAACACGTTTTAGCACTTTAGATAAATCGCCTAAAGAGAATGAAAAACCCAATAGAATTAGGCAATTTGGACAAATAACAAGGCGTATATAAGCATTACATGTGGTGTTTCACCTTTAGCAATAATACTCGAAAATTTGGACAATAGAAATAAATATGTTAATTTTGAATTCATATTTAACATATTTACACAATGAAGTTCGAAAATCCACCTCAAGTATTAATGACAGACGAGTTAATCGATGATTACTTTAACAAGAAATATGCGGACTTTTTAAAAACTGCGGACGATAGATATTATTATTGGGACGAGCTCAAGCACAGGCCCGCCCCGCCGCAAAGCCCTTTCCTTTCGCGTCTCGGTCCCCCCCTCTGCACGCTCCCGCAAGCTTCTGCAACCCCCCCTCCCTCCCTCTCTGCTCCCTCTCTTAACCGCCACTGCTTTGATGCTGGG
>CAJWJW010000144.1 GCA_913041775.1 uncultured Flavobacteriales bacterium | reverse complement strand
GTACAAAGCAATACAACCACAAATAAGATTTGAGATTGTTAGTAGGTTTGGAATGAGTTTTAGCATCTGAAACTTATATTTGTAACAAATTAAAGCAATTTATTGCGATGGAAATCCAAAAAATGAAATTTATAAAGCATATTCTTACCGGTCTGTTAACAGTACTATTGTTTTATATTTCTTGGCCACCTAACTCCTTGCCAGGCTTTATATTTATAGCCTTTGTACCAGTACTATATTTAATTTTCAATTTCAAAGCTGAATTTGGAAAATATTCGAATACATACTTATTTGGTTTACTACTAGTCACGTTCTTTAGTTTAAACTTCCTATTAACTTCTTGGTTAATACACGCACATTGGTTTGGAGGAATTTTTGCTTCAATAGTAAATGGCTTTTTGATGGCTACTGTCTGTTTTTGGATTTACAAAATCAAATTAAGCTTAGGAACTAAGCAGGCCTATTTTGCATTTCCAATTATATGGTTGGCTTTCGAATACTTACATCTAAATTGGGATTTAACTTGGCCTTGGATGAGTTTAGGTAATGTATTTTCGGAACATACTAGCTGGGTACAATGGTATGAATATACAGGCGTTTTGGGAGGTTCTTTTTGGGTACTTATAGTGAATGTACTTCTTTATTTTACTTTGAATAAAATACGAATCAAGGAGCCTTTCACTAAACCCATTATCTTTTGTATCCTGTTTCTTGTTGCCCCCTTTATACTTTCGAATAAAACAATTTCAACTACTAATTATTTAGGAGGAGATGAAGTAACGATTGTAATTATTCAACCCAATTACGAACCTCACAACGAAAAATTTACAACTCCTCAAGATATACAATTACAAGAAGTAGAAACCTTAATCCAGGCATCAATTTTAAAAAAACCAGATCTAATTGTACTCCCCGAAACATTTATTACAGATTGGATTTGGGAATCTAGACTGGAGACTTCTCCTTCAGTTTTAAGATTAAAATCTTGGTTAAACAAAACGCCCAAAACTCAAATTTTAACTGGAGCTTCAACTGGTAAAGTTTTAAGCGATGATGAAGCCTCAAAAAAGACCGCTCGAAAAAGTATAAATGGCACTATTTACGAGGTTTTTAATTCTGCTTTACTTTTATCTGTCGAAAAACCAACTCAAGTATTTCACAAATCTAAGCTTGTACCAGGAGCAGAAATGACTCCGTTCTCCTCAATTTTAAAGCCTATTTTTGATAAGTTTCCAGTTAAACTAGGTGGTACAATTGGGAATTTTGGAACCAATGATTCGCTACAAAACTTTAGCACATACAAAGGCGATTTCACTCCTGTTATCTGCTACGAATCGGTATTTGGAGAGTATGTAAGCAGCTTCAATTCCTTAGGGTCTAGTTGGATATGTATTATTACAAACGACGGTTGGTGGGGAGATTCCTTCGGACATCAACAGCACAATTCGTATGCTAGACTAAGAGCACTCGAAAATAGGAAATACATAGTTCGCTCTGCCAATACAGGAATAAGTTCGGTGATAAATCCTCTAGGAATGGTGGAACAATTTTTGCCTTATGGGGAAAGTGGAATTATTGAGGCTACCATAAGTAAATCTCATACAATTACTTTTTATGCAAAACATGGAGATTACATTGGTAGATTAGCCTCTTTCTTAGCCATTATTTATTTTTTATTACTAACAATGAGCTACTTAAAGAAAATAAAATAAAATTTAAAATAGTATAAAATGAAGTCAATTATACAAACCAGTCTAGTAATATTCATTCTTTTGGCGCTCAATTCTTGCGTAAAAGACAAGCCTAAAAACCATCATACCTGTCCAGCACCATTAGTAATTAACCTTACTTCTGTCGTAGCAAATCAACCTTTAGAATTACAAAACGGACTGTACAACGATTACCTTGGTAGGTATTATAAAGTGGAGTTACTAAAATTCTATTTATCCAATTGGACATTAGAAAAACAAAGTGGAGAGCTTATATCTATCGACCAAATAAACTTATTTGACTTTTCTTTGGAAGAGGCACAAAACCTAGAAACTGAAATTGATACCGGAACCTATGTAAACCTACATTTCAGCATTGGCTTAGACTCAATCACAAACTTATCTGATCCTGCAGAATTCGAAAGTACTCATCCCTTAAGTATTGCACAAAACACGTATTGGACTTGGGCTTCAAAGTATAAATTCTTCATGTTAGAAGGACGAATAGATACTTCGGGCGGATGGGAGCCAAATCAAATATTCTCGTATCACACAGGCTTTAATGATTCCTATAGAGAGGTTTCTATTCCTTTAAATAATCTTTATTTAGATACTACTGGCGACAGCTTGCAATTAACATTAGACCTTGACAAACTTATCAATGGAGATATGGGTACGGTAGATTTTGTAGCTACACCAGCTTCTCATTCTTTAGATGAAGTAGCCGAAACAATATCCAATAACTTAGTTAGTTCTTTTTCAATTTACTAAAAAATTGAAAGAAATCCTAAAAGGAGAAATTGTATAGGCTAAAAACAACAAATTAGATTGAAGGATAATTTTGTTAAATTAGCCCTTTAATTCGTATTTCAACTACCAATTAGAGCCAACAATATCGACCATAATTAGAAGTTATTTTCTTAAGGAGGTAAAACAAAATTTAAATTATGAAACAAGGATACCTATTTATACTATTATTTGCATTTGCAATTAATGGCTTTGCAACAGACACAACAACAGTAAGAATTCACGATCATACAGACATGACCTGGTATGGTAATTATGATGAATGGGGCGTTTTACCAAACACAGACAATAATTACAGAAAAGTTTACTTACACTACACAATGGGTTGTGCTACCGGAGGTTGTTCAGATTGGGATTATACAACTCAAATTTTTGTGAGACATAGAACAGGAGAAATAGATTCTACACTCCAACAATCACCAAGCTTTACAGTAAATGGTACTACAGTAGATTCCCTAGGATATTCTGACAGTACTTTTGTCCATTTTTGGAATTCAACTACAGAATCTGTGGACTCTACACTTTCTACCTCTTACGAGATAATTCAGTTCACAAATCCAGAGACCCCAACTATAGCAACAGATACTATAATGGGATTTGAATCTGGTTTTTATAATATGGGATTTGACACTCTTGGGAATATTATCGATTCTTTTTATGTTGCTTCAACAAATACTCTTTGGGTAGATTTTTATGAGTGGCATAACGTATACGATGTAATTGAAAACTATGAATTAGCACGTGTAATTACACCATACGGTAGTGGATTATCTAACGACTGGGAATTTACAACTACTTTTGATGTGACCGACTTTGCAAGTATTTTAAGTGATTCTGTAGAAATAAGATGTCATTATAGTGGTTGGTCTTCTGGATTTAGTGCTACACTTGATTTTGAGTTTATTGAAGGTACACCTGCTAGAGATGTAGTAAAAGTTGAGAAC
>CAJWJW010000143.1 GCA_913041775.1 uncultured Flavobacteriales bacterium | reverse complement strand
GCTATATCTAATCCCGCTTGTACACCTATGGCATCCCAAATTTCAAAAGGACCTAATTCCCAGCCAAAACCAGCTTTCATCGCTTGGTCTATACGGTAAGTTTCATCAGATATTTCAGGTATTCTATGCGATACATAAGCGAAAATATCACTAAACATTTCTCTGTAGAAATTTCCAGCTTCTCCTTTACTATTGTATAAATATGTAATTCTTTTTCTTAAGTCTTCAATTTCTTTAGCAGTACTTAAAGCCGGAAACTGAACACGTTCCTGAGCTTTGTACTCTAAGCTGTTTAAGTCTAAAGATAAAATGGCTTTTTTCCCATTTTCATCTTTGGTCTTTTTATAAAATCCTTGTTTTGTTTTATCGCCTAACCATTTATTATCGAACAGAGTTTGTACGTAAGCTGGTAGTTTAAAATCTTCTCTAGACTCATCTTCTCTACAGTTTTCGTATAAGCCATTGGCTACATGTACAAGTGTGTCTAGCCCTACTACATCACAAGTTCTAAAAGTTGCCGACTTTGGTCTACCAATTATAGGTCCTGTTAATTTGTCGATTGCCTCTACAGAAAGTCCTTTCTTTTCTAAGAGGTGAAATAGTGATAAAATACCTGCTACACCTACACGATTAGCAATAAAAGCAGGAGTGTCTTTACATAAAACAGTTGTTTTACCTAGATGACGATCTCCAAAATCCATCATTAAATCAACAATTTCTTGTTGTGTATGTGGAGTAGGAATAATTTCTAAAAGCTCCAAATAGCGAGGAGGGTTAAAGAAATGCGTTCCTAAAAAGTGTGCTTTAAAATCATCAGAACGTTCTTCGAGCATTTGATGAATTGGAATACCAGAAGTATTACTAGAAACTATAGATCCAGCTTTACGGTATTTTTCTACTTTCTCAAAGACCTGTTTCTTAATATCTAATCGCTCAACTACTACTTCAATAATCCAATCTGCATCGCCAATTCTTTCGAAGTCATCGGTAAGGTTACCAGTACTTACTCTATTAATAAAGTCCTTTTTGTATAAAGAAGCAGGCTTAGATTTTAAGGTCGCTTTGAGTGCATCGTTCACAATGCGGTTTTTTACTTTTGGATGGTCTAGCGGCAATCCGGCTTTTTCTTCGGCTGCGTTTAACGAAAAGGGCGCTATGTCTAATAGTAATACATTGAGTCCTACGTTTGCCATGTGACATGCAATTCTAGATCCCATTATTCCGGAACCTATTACTGCAACACTTTTTAGTGTTCTTTTACTTTTCATTTTTTAATTCTTCAATAGATTTGTCTACAGCATTCATTACCTTATAAAAGGTCTCAAGCTCTTCGTCTGTAATTTTTTCGAATACGCGTTCGTTAAATGTTTTTACATTTTCGGAAGCTATTTTTCTGTACTCCATTCCTTTCTTAGTAAGAAACAAGTGTACTTTCCTTTTGTCTATAGGATCTGTTTTCTTTTTGATAAATCCACGATCTAACATACCTTTTAATGTTCGTGTCAAACTCCTCGATTCCATTCCCATTTTGGGTCCCAGTTGAGTAGAAAGTGTGCCTTCTTTTTCTATGTTAAGTATAGCAAAAGCGGTAGAAGTAGTAGCGCTGTGGTTTTTAGCCCTGTCGTTATACAATCTAGAAATACTGTGCCATGCCCAGCGAATCCTAAAATCTATAATGTGTTTCTTGTCTAGCATATTGAGAATTTGAACTTCAAAATTACAAAAAAAAGGTATGCAAGCCTAATAATGTGAAAAACATTTGGCGTGCATACCTTTTTGTTGTTGTGAATTGTAAAGCAAAAAAAAAACGCCCTGAGGCGTTTTTTTTTAATTGTAAATCTGTTTGTATTCTTTCTGATACTTAGCTAGAACAGGTTTCCGTTTTAGTTTGAGTGTAGCGGTAAGTTCACCGCCTTCAATTGTCCAAGGTTGTTTCATAACAACCACCTTCTTTACTTGTTCGAAAGGTGCAAATTGTTTGTTGTAATGGGATATTTCAGCATCGAATTTTTTAAGAACTTCAGGATGAGAAGCCATTTCTGAATTTGTAGTATAGACAATGTCGTGAAGTTTACACCATACTTTTAGTGCTTCAAATTCGGGTACTATAAATGCACCTGGCATTTTTTCTCCTTCACCTAAAACCATTATTTGTTCTATAATACGAGATTCTTTGTATTTGTTTTCCATTACTTGAGGTGCTATATATTTACCACCAGAAGTTTTGAATATTTCTTTTTTTCGATCTGTAATTTTCAAATACACACCATCTACCATTTTACCAATATCTCCAGTAGAAAACCAACCGTCTTGGTCGATAACCTCTGCAGTTAATTCTGGTTTGTTATAATAACCCATCATTACATTGGGACCCTTACACAGAATCTCTCCATCGTCTCCAAACTTAACCTCTACACCCGTCATCACTTTACCAACAGTACCGTACGCCTTTCCTCCTAATTCCGTAGTGTTAACAGAAATTACTGGTGAGGTTTCAGATAAGCCATATCCTTCGTAAATAGGCATTTGTGCAGCTGTAAATACTCTTGCTAATCGTGGCTGTAATGCGGCAGCACCAGAAACGATGTATTTTATATTTCCACCAACTGCTTCTCTCCACTTAGTAAAGATTAGTTTATTGGCGATTTTTAATTGAAATTCATAAAACCAACCATTTTTACCATCTAATTCGTGACTTAAGCCCAAGTTAAGTGCCCAAAAGAATAGTCCTTTTTTTAGACCAGTAAGATCAGATCCTTTGGCTACAATTTTATCGTATACCTTTTCTAGTAATCTAGGAACGGTAGGCATAATAGTAGGGTTTACCTCTTTTAGGTTTTCTCCTAATAGCTCTATACTTTCAGCATAGTAAATAGAAGTACCTTTAAATAGATAGTAATATTCTATTACTCTTTCGAATACATGACAAAGAGGTAAGAAACTTATAGCTCTATCTGTTTCATCAAAAGGAATAGCATTTTTAAGACCAACTAATTGAGAGTATAAATTATCGTGAGATAACATAACTCCTTTAGGATTTCCTGTTGTTCCTGAAGTGTAAATTAGCGTGAATAAATCAGATGATTTTACTTCTAACTGATTTGCTTTCATTTTTGAAGCTTGAGGATTTGCCATCCCTTCTTCAATAATTTCATGCCAATCTTTAGCACCTTCGATCTCATCAAAAGCATAAATAGCTTCTAAACTTTCTACCTTGTCGATAAGCATTTTTACTTTATGGAAGATCTCTTCGGATCCTACTAAAAGAATTCTAGCTCCCGAATCGTTTAAGATATATTCGTAATCTGCTGTGGTAATGTTTGGGTAAATAGGCACATTAATAGCCCCTATTTTATTGATTCCCATATCTGCCAAGTTCCATTCTGGTCTGTTTGGAGATACAATGGCAACCTTGTCGCCTCTTTCAATGCCGAGGTTTAATAGTCCATAACCTACAGAATCCGTAATGTTTACGTATTCTTCAGCTGAGTATGTGCGC
>CAJWJW010000142.1 GCA_913041775.1 uncultured Flavobacteriales bacterium | reverse complement strand
ACAAGTTTAATAATTGCTTGATGAAATTAAAAGAAAGTGATTTTGACATTTCTAATAGCTACCATTTCATAGCGAATACATATAACGAAGACCCTGTTTTTGTTCAAGAAATGGACGCTTACGAATATAACTACGAATTAGACAGTTTGTCCCCTGCTCAACATTCTGCTGCAGTAAATATAGCACAACAAGACAATCTTGGTTACGATTTACTTGGTAATTCTAGACTTAGTGATTTAGGCCCAGATATTGGAGCCTACGAACGCATTGAATAAATTTAAACACTAAACTTATACTCATGAAACAATTTTTAAAATTCACATTTGCATCAGCCTTAGGTTTACTAGTGGCTTTTTTCTCATTAATTGCCATAGTTGGACTTATTGCTTCTAGCGGAGAGTCAGAAGAGATTCAACTCTCTGAAGCACATATTCTAAAACTAGAATTAAGCGGTTCTGTAGAAGATCGTGTTGCAGGAAATTCATTTGATATTTACGGAGAACTTACAGGTTCATCTAAATCGGAAATGGGCTTAAACGATATTTTAAGTAATATCTCAAAAGCAAAAAACGACCCAAAAATATTGGGTATTTACCTAGAAATTAGTTATTTAAGTGCTGGTTTTGCAACCATAGAAGAAATTCGAAATGCTTTAATTGACTTTAAAGAGTCTGGGAAGTTTATTTCTTCTTATTCGGAAGTCTATAGTCAGAGAGCTTACTACCTAGCTTCTGTTGCTACTACAATTTGTATTTACCCAGAAGGCGCGATGGAGTTAAAAGGACTTAATAGTTCGGTTATGTTTTATACAGATGCTTTAAAGAAAATTGGTGTGGAGCCTCAAATTATCAGGCATGGTAAATTTAAATCTGCTGTAGAGCCTTATATGCTTACTAAAATGAGTGATGCTAACAGAGAACAAGTAGAAACTTACATGGGTTCTATTTGGGAGCAGTTTCTAATTAATGTAGCTAAAGACAGAGAACTTACTTCGGAAGAACTAAATAACATAGTTGACAATTTCGATGTTAAAACTCCAGCTGATGCTAAACGACTAGGCTTAGTAGATGAACTTTTTTACAGAGATCAAATACAAAACCACTTAGTAGAGTTAATGGAAGAAGATAAATTTGATGACCTAAACTTTATTAGTCACGCTAAATACAAACGTGTGAAGAATGAAAATGCACGTGATAAATTCAAAAAGGACAAAATTGCTGTAATTTATGCACAAGGACAAATTGAATCTGGAGAAGGGAAAGAAACTGTAATTGGTTCTGAAAGAATTTCAAGAGCTATTAGAAAAGCTCGATTAGATGAAAAAGTAAAGGCAATTGTATTACGTGTAAACTCTCCTGGAGGAAGTGCATTAGCATCGGATGTAATTTGGAGAGAAATGAGCTTAGCAAAGGACGCAAAGCCTGTAGTAGTCTCTATGGGAGATGTTGCCGCTTCGGGTGGGTATTATATTGCTTGCGATGCAGATAAAATTTATGCATCACCTAGTACTATAACTGGTTCTATTGGAGTTTTTGGAATTTTAATGAATCTTGAAGAATTATATACAGATAAATTAGGGCTTACTTTTGATCAGGTAAAAACCAATAAATTTGCAGATTTAGGAACGACCACTCGCCCACTTACTGAGGAAGAATATAACATTATTCACCAAGGTGTGGTAGAGGTATACGAAACCTTTACTTCGAAAGTAGCACACGGTAGAAAAATGACACAAGAAAGTGTAGATGCTATAGGACAAGGTAGAGTTTGGAGTGGTACTAACTCAATGGACATAAACCTTATTGATGCTTATGGCGGATTAGAACAAGCTATAAAAGGAGCTGCTGAGTTAGCAGAAATGGAAGACTATAGACTTTATGAACTTCCAGAGATAAAAGCCCCATTAGAGCAATTACTAGAAGAATTAGAAACTAGTTTCTCTACTTCTATAATGAAATATACACTTGGTGATGAGTACAAACACTATAAGGCGATAAACGACATCAAACACCTTAAAGGAATTCAAGTAAGAATGCCTTTTCAGTTTACGATTGATTAGTTGAAACTTATACAAACAAAAAAAGCCCTGAATGAAATTTCATTCAGGGCTTTTTTTTTGTTGTAAGAAAACTATCTTTTAATAATAGACTTCAAATACATGCGCTCTACTTTATCACGAGCCCAAGGAGTTGTTCTCAAAAATTTTAAACTAGACTTAAAAGTAGGATTATTTAAAAAGCAGTTAATATTTAAGCGCTCACCCATTTCTTCCCAACCAAACTTATCTTCTAGGTGTTCTAAAATCTCTACCAACTTAACCCCATGTAAAGGGTTGTTAGGTTGGTTTTCTGTTTTATTTCCTTTTTCCATAAAAGTAAAAAGCCTCCGATTACTCGGAGGCTTTCGAATTAATTATCCTAAAAAAGGGTATATATAATCTGTAGCAGAAACAAAGGTTTCTTTTATTGTTCTAGGAGAAACCCAACGTAATAAGTTCAAAGAAGAACCTGCTTTATCGTTTGTTCCAGAAGAACGTCCACCACCAAAAGGTTGTTGAGACACAACTGCACCTGTAGGCTTGTCGTTAATATAGAAGTTACCTGCACAGTTTTTTAATTTCTCAGAAGCCAATGCAATAGCATATCTATCTTGTGAGAAAATAGCACCTGTTAAAGCGTAATCAGAAGTTGAATCTACTAAATCTAGAGTAGCTTCAAAATCATTCTCTTCGTATACGTAAATAGTCATTACAGGGCCAAATAATTCAGTCGACATTGTAGTATAACGAGGCGTTTTAGCTAAAATAATTGTAGGCTCAATAAAGTAACCTATAGATTTATCGTAGTTACCACCCGCAATAATTTCTGCATCTGCATCTGTTTTAGCAGCTGCTATATAAGAAGTAATTTTATCGAACGAAGCTTCGTGAATTACTGCATTTACATAATTAGATAAATCACCTGGATCACCCATTTTAATGGTCTTCAAATCCTGAATTAAATACCCCTTAACTTCTTCCCATAAATTAGAAGGAATATAAGCACGAGAAGATGCAGAACATTTTTGACCCTGAAACTCAAAAGAACCACGAACAATTGCAGTGGCAACTTCTTTAGCTACAGAAGATTTGTGAACCATGATAAAATCTTTTCCACCTGTTTCACCTACTATACGTGGGTATGTTTTGTAATTATGGATATTGTTACCAATTTGCTTCCACAAGTTCTTAAATACGTTTGTAGAACCTGTAAAGTGTAATCCTGCAAAGTCAGGACTAGCAAATACCTCATTAGAAATCTCAACTGGATCTCCGTAAATAACATTTATTACACCATCTGGTAAACCTGCAGCTTTAAATAAATCTACAATTACTTGTGCAGAATATACTTGAGCATCAGAAGGTTTCCAAACAATAGTGTTCCCCATTAAAGCTGGAGCAGCACATAAGTTAGCTGCAATAGAAGTAAAATTAAAAGGAGTAATTGCATAAATAAACCCTTCTAAAGGACGGAATTCCATACGGT
>CAJWJW010000141.1 GCA_913041775.1 uncultured Flavobacteriales bacterium | reverse complement strand
TTGAAGGAACACGCAATAAGTCCATTAGCTCTTCTAAGAAACGGTCTTTATGTTGTTCTATATAGTTTTTAATATTTTCCATGTGCTTGAATTTTGTGCAAAACTAAGGAATTGTTGCTAGTTGAGCGTTGTTGGGTTGTACAAATTCTTTAAATAATCTAATAATGAACTTGTAATATACTGCAAAGTCTCTACTTCTAGTTCTGTATGCATTGGAAGACTAATTACACTAGAACACAATTCGTTCGTGATTAAAAAATCTTTTTCGATGGTGACACAATGCTTGTAAACAGAAAAACTATGCAATGGTTTTGGGTAATAAATTTTCACAGGAATTCCTCTACCTAACATATAAGTTACAAGAGCTTCTCGATTTACATCAGCACTTAGTTTTAATGTATACTGATGAAATACATGCGTAGAATTCTCACTTCGTACAGGAATACTTAATTCCTTACAACTAGAAAATACTTTGTCGTAATAGTTAGCAGCTTCAAGTCTGGATTTATTATAAGAATCTAAATATTTTAGTTTAACTTTTAATACTGCAGCTTGAATAGAATCTAAACGGGAGTTAATACCAATACATTCGTAAAAATACTGATCTCCCATACCGTGATTCACAATAGCTTTACATTTTTCCGAAAGCGCATCATTATTGGTAAACACCGCGCCGCCATCACCAAAACAACCTAAATTTTTAGAGGGAAAAAAAGAAGTGGTTCCTAGACTCCCCATTGTACCCGCTTTTTCTTTTCTACCGTCTGAAAAAGTATAAACAGATCCTATAGCCTGCGCGGTATCTTCTATAACAAATAAATTGTGTGTTTTTGCGAGGGACAAAATAGATTCCATTGGAGCGCATTGCCCAAACAAATGCACTGGTACAATAGCTTTGGTTTTTGAAGTAATCGCTTTTTCTATTCCCTCAGCAGTAAGCATAAAGGTGTCAGGATCAACATCAACCAAAACAGTTTTTAAACCGAGTAATTCAGCAACTTCTGCGGTTGCTACAAAAGTAAAGTCAGGACAAATTATCTCATCTCCTTTTTCTAAACCCAATGCCATTAATGCTATTTGTAAAGCATCGGTACCGTTAGCACATGGAATTACATTTGCTACACCTAAGTAATTCTCTAGGTGAGCAGAAAATGCTATTACCTCAGGGCCATTTATAAAAGAACTAGATAAAACAACTTGCTGCATTGCAGTATCTATTTCCTTTTGTATTTTAATGTATTGACTCTTTAAGTCAACCATCTGGATATTTTTCATAGGCATCGTTCAGATTCAGTAAAGATACATTTTGAACTCAATTGTAACCAACATTAAATAACATCAAAATAAAAACGATGGTGATAACAGTATATGCATTATTCTCATTCATTTTAAACACAATATTATCTAATTGTATTTGTTAGTACAGTGGACTGAATTATTTTTACTTTAGCAGCATATAAATCGACGATGAAAACACGCAATTTACTTTTACTTTTTATTGGCTTACAGCTAAGTCTTTTTGCTCAAGAGGATATTACTGAAGGAGCGATTCGCATCCCAATGATCAATTTAAACGCAGGTTTTCATATACCTGGAGGTGACTTGAGCGATCGTTTTGGAAACAGCGGACTATTTGGAGTTGGCTTCCAACTAAAAAACAAAAACAACATCTACTGGGGTTTTGATGGAGCAGGACTTTCAGGTTCTACCATAATAGAAAGTGATATCATAAATATTATTTCCGCAGATTCTATTGACATAATTGATGTAAATGGAAACACGGCAAGTATTCGTTTTTGGGAACGCGGTGCACATGCTCAATTTGTAGTGGGTAAAATAATCCCAGTTTTAGCTCCGAACGAGAACTCCGGTTTTTTTGTTCAGGCAGGCTTGGGTTATATGTATCACAAAATCCGTATTGAAGATATTGGAAATCAATCGCCACAGCTAAATAGCGAAATGCTTAAGGGTTACGATAGATTAAGTATGGGGATAAGTACTTCGGAGTTTATTGGTTATCGATATTTTTCTAATAATCAGAAAATTAACTTTTTTATAGGATTAGAGTTTATTCAGGCGTTTACACAAGATGTTAGACAGTACGATTATAATGCTCAAACAGCTTACCAAGATAAAAGGCTCGATTTACTAAGTGGAATAAAGTTTGGTTGGACTTTCCCTCTTTATAAAAAATCGGATAATCAATACTACTATTATTGATACCTAAACTCTACCATATAGGCATAAAACTATACGGATTTGCAATTCGTATAGCAGCTCTCAAAAAACAAAAGGCTAAGCTTTGGATTGAGGGTAGAAAAAATACTTTCGAGTATTTAGAGAATTCAATTTCTAAAAACGAAGAATTAATTTGGATTCATGTTCCTTCCTTAGGAGAGTTCGAACAAGCACGGCCTCTTATAGAGCAAATCAAAACCAACTACTCGAAGTACAAAATACTCCTTACTTTTTATTCCCCTTCAGGCTACGAAATACGTAAAGAGTATCCTTTAGCAGATTATATATGCTATTTACCTTTAGATACTGTAGAGAATTCAAAACGATTTCTAGATCTTGTAAATCCGACATTTACCTTTTTTGTGAAATACGACTTTTGGGCAAATTATTTAAATGAGCTGCAAACTAGAAAGCACAAGCATTATGTAATCTCTGCTATTTTCCGAAGTAATCAGTATTTCTTTAAAAATAAAGGGAAATGGATGTTGGAAATCCTCGCCAAAATAGATCACTTTTTTGTACAGAACGAGGACTCCAAATACATCCTCCTTACTAGAAACATTACCCAGGTAAATACTACCGGTGACACACGTTTTGATAGAGTAATAGACATTACCAAACAAGCCAAAGAACTTCCCTTACTGAAATTATTTAAACAAGACAAACCATTATTTATTGGTGGTAGCACCTGGCAAAAAGGGGAAGAACTAATTGTAGAGTTTTCTAAACATTACGGAGATAGATTTAAGTATGTTATTGCGCCACACGAAATAAATACAAGTCAAATTGAAACACTAAAAAATCAATTCGATATAGAAGTTTTAGTTTATAGCCAAGCAAACGAAAAAAATATAGAGACTGCTAAAGTATTAATTATTGATAATATTGGACTTTTAAGCTCCTTATATGCATATGCTGACATAGCATATATAGGAGGTGGTTTTGGAAAAGGAATACACAATACTCTAGAAGCAGCGACCTTCGGAATGCCTATTATTATAGGACCAAAGAACGAGAAATTTCAGGAAGCTCAAGATTTAAAAGAAATAGGGGTTGCTTTAGAAATTAATTCGGCTCAAGAACTAATAGCTCATTGCGACCATCTTTTTACACGTCCAAAAAAGTGGCAAGAAATAAAAGAGAAAAGTAAAGGATATGTGAAAGCTAAAGCTGGAGCGACTTCTAAAATTATTCAGCATATTTTTGATTGAATTAAAAATAAACACCTTTTATAAAAAAGCTAAAACATAAAAAAGGCTCATTTGAAAATTCAAATGAGCCTTTTTTTTTGTTGCTGTAGGAGAAGGAG